>CAJTVR010000089.1 GCA_910580075.1 uncultured Eubacterium sp.
CGCTGTGTTTGACATTTTTCTGTTCCTCCTTTTAAAATTGAATTGAAAAGAGCATCCCACTATGGAATGCCCTATATAAAAAATAGGGACACTCTCATTCAAGTATCCCTATAATCTACCGCTATATCTGATAGTTCTCTATTCACTTTCATTGTCAGGATTTTTTGTGTTCCCCGTACCGAGGTCTAATGCCACAACTACGGTTACTTTCTTCACAAGTATCTTTTCCTTATGATTTTCACCGATTTTGTTGAAACTGAAAAATGTCACAAAGTGCGTAAATTCAAGGATTTCTAGGTATCTTTCCTTTGTATCAACACCACAGTCTCCACATGATAAACCCCAGGAAACATATCCACACAGCACCCTCTTTCAACCCTGTACCCGCTCTCCTGCATCACCTCCAGATCCCTCACCAGGCTCGTCGGCTTGCACGAAACATACACAATCCGCTCCACCCCGAAATCCAGAATCCTGCGCAGTGCCTTCGGATGCACCCCCTCCCGCGGAGGGTCCAGAATAATAAAATCCGGTCTTTCTCCAATTGCACCGGCCTCCAGTACTTTCTGCACATCTCCCGAAATAAACTCACAGTTCGAAAGTCCGTTCAGCTTTGCATTTTCCCGTGCCGCCTGCACTGCTTCGTCGATAATTTCCACACCGATCACTTTACCTGCCGCCGGTGCCATCATCTGTGCAATTGTTCCCGTGCCGGAATATAAGTCATAGACAATACTGTCCTTTCCGTTTTCCAGACTTCCGATAAATTCTCTGACCGTCTCGTACAATACCTCTGCTCCAAGCGAATTTGTCTGAAAAAAGGAAAAAGCAGTAATTTTAAATCTCATTCCCAGCAGTTCTTCGTAAAAATAATCCTGGCCGTATAAAATCTGCGTTCCTTCATTTTTTACAGCGTCTGCCACACTGTCGTTTCTTGTATGCAGGATTCCTGCAATTGTTCCGCTCAGGTCAAGATGCAGCAGCATATCCCGAAATCCTTCCAGCAGCTCTGGTTCCGGCTGAGCGCCGCAGCTCTGCCCCGTTGTTACGAGTACGATTAAAATCTCGCCTGTTTTTGCCGCTTTTCTTACTAACAGATGCCGCAGATACCCTTCATGAGAATTTTTTTTGAAATAGCTGACGTTCTTTTCTGAAAAATATGCAAGCGATGCCTGTAAAATCCGGTTATAATCACTGCCCGCAATCTTACATCCGCTGACTGTTACAATATCATAAAAGCTGCCTCTTTTATGCAGTCCCAAAGCTAGCGGCCCGTCTTTGTATTCATCCCCGAAAGAAAATTCCATTTTATTACGGTAGGCAGACTGGACAGGGCTCGGCTTAATTCCCTCAAACCACTGTAAATCTGCCCCCTGTACTGCCGGCAAAAGCAGGTCCCTGATCTGTTCTTCCTTTAATGCCAGCTGCTGGCTGTACGCAAGGTTCTGGTAAGTACATCCGCCGCAGCTGCCAAAATGAGTACAGGCCGCTTCATCCAGTTCCAGCGGAGATTTTTCCAGCACTTCCAAAAGACGCCCTTCGCATTTTCCTTTTCTTTTTTTATTGACCGAAAAACGGATTTTCTGCCCGGGTATTCCGTTTTTTATAATGATTTTTTCGCCTTCCTGCGTATAGATGATTCCCTTATTTGGAAAATCTGTTTTTGTAACCGTCCCTTCCCCAATCTGTCCTTTTTTCATCGATTCATTCCTTCCGTCTGATTACCGTAAAAAACTGACCAGAAATTACTTTCCGGTCAGTTCCTCAATCTTTATTCACAGCTTCTTTTTCATTGCGGATAAGCTGAACTGTGATGATTCATTTATCCTTATTCTTCTGTCATCTCATCTGTAACAGTATTTTCATCTGCTGTTTCTTCTTCCTTCACATCATCTGCAGATTCTTCTGTTTTCTCTTCTTCGTCTTCAAAGAAGTCATCGTCAAAGTCATCGTCGAAATCATCTTCAAAATCTTCCAGATAATCTGGTGCAAAGAAACGGTATAAGCCATAAATTGCTGCTGCAGTCACTGCAATAATGCCGAGTGCTGCGAAAATCCATACGGCTTTGCTTTTTTTCTTTTCAGCTTCATCTTCTTTTTTAAGAAGATCTCCGACTTTTGCTACATTTTCAGACAGTAATCCATGCAATTCATCTAATCGATTCATGTTACTCCTTCTCCTTTCCGTTCTATTTGCAAGTGCAGTTATAAATGCACTTCACTTAATCTCTATCATTATAACATATCTTTCCCAGATAGCGAGAAAAAAATTACATTTTATTGTTTTTTTATAATTTAGGTACATCCGCTTACTTTTTCGGCCTTTGTACTATTTTTCCCTGGCAATACTGACCATATCAGTCTGCCTTTTTCAGTTTTGCAAACGCAGCAAACATTTTTTTTACGCCTGCCTGGTGAAACTGGACGGTTACTTCATAATCACGTCCCCCGGATGCGATTTTTACGACCATTCCTTCTCCAAATTTCTGGTGTCTTACAAGGTCTCCCACACCGTATCCCAGTTTCCGCCTGATCAGATCATCCCCGGCTGTGCTGTCCGGCCCGGCTGCTCCGTGTGCCATGCCAGCCTGGCTGGACATTCCTGCAAAGCCTGCCGCATTCATTCCTGGTTCCTGCATTCCTGCACCTTTTAATCCAAAACCGCTGCCTGGCAGAACGGCTGAATCTTTCCCGCCGGTTTCTGACCGGCTGGAAAATCCTGCATTTGCACCCAGGGACTGGCTGGTCTGTCCTCCGGCATCCTGTGCGCCTCCTCCTGTGCCGTTTAAATCAAACATCCGGTCTGAATAACGCTCCGGCTGCGCCGCCAGAGGCCTGGCCTGGAAGGCATCTCTTGCCTGCTGTCTGACAGAAACTTCCTGCTGCACGCTGCGCCGTACTTTCGGTACAGCGTACTCCATGACATGCTCCGGGATTTCCTTTACAAACCGGGATACTTTATTGTACTGCGTTTCTCCCCGCACCATTCTCTGCCTTGCGCATGTAACAGCCAGATTCTGCATCGCCCGTGTAATACCGACATAGGCAAGACGCCGCTCCTCTTCAATCTCTTCTAAAGAATTGTCGCTGGTAATCGACATATAGCTTGGAAACAGGCCGTCCTCCATGCCCGCAAGATAGACCTGCGGGAATTCCAGCCCTTTTGCACTGTGAAGCGTCATTAAGACTACATGGTCGCTTTCTGCATCCACGCTGTCTATATCAGCCACCAGAGCTACTTCTTCCAGAAATCCTGAAAGAGAAGGCTCTGTCTCATTTTCTTCATAAGTCAGTACTTTGCCCTGAAGTTCTTCTATATTTTCGATTCTGGCCCTTGCTTCCTCTGTATCTTCCGCTTCCAGTTCTTCCACGTACCGCGTTGTGTCGATAATTTCCTGCAGCAGGTCTGAGACTGAAATGAGTCCTGCTTTAGACCGCATCGCCTGAATCAGCATTACGAACGGCTCGATTTTCGCAGCCGCCCTTCCAATGGACGGGATTTCTGATACTCCTCGCAGCGCCTGGTAAAAACTGATTCCCTGCTCATTGGCATATGCCTGCACCTTTGCCAGTGTAGCTGCTCCGATTCCACGCTTTGGCACATTTATAATTCTGCGTACTGCTAAATCATCCCGTGCATTATCAATGGTCTTTAAATAAGAAAGCAGGTCCTTGATTTCTTTCCTGGCATAGAAATTTACGCCGCCTACGATTTTATAAGGAATATTTGATAATATAAACCGTTCCTCAAACAGACGCGACTGTGCATTCGTACGGTACAGCACGGCGCAGTCCTGATAGCGGAAACGGTTTTCCCGTATTTTGGACTGAATATCAGATGCAATAAACTCTGCCTCGTCAAACCCGTTGTCAAACTGTTTAAACAGCACTTTGTCCCCGGCATCATTTTCCGTCCAGAGTGCTTTTTCCTTTCTGCCCATGTTGTTGGCTATCACGCCGTTTGCCGCATCCAGAATGTTCTGTGTCGAACGGTAGTTCTGCTCCAGCTTAATGACTGCCGCGTTTGGAAAATAGTGTTCGAAATTCAAAATATTGCCAATATTTGCGCCGCGAAATTTATATATCGACTGATCGTCATCCCCGACCACACACAGATTTTCATATTTTGAGGCCAGCAGCCGGATCAGCGTAAACTGTGCCGTGTTGGTATCCTGGTATTCATCTACCATAATATAGCGGAACCGCTCCTGATAGTAATCCAGCACTTCCTGGTCTGTCTGTAACAGCTCCACTGTTTTCATAATCAGGTCGTCAAAATCCAGCGCATTATTTTTATGCAGCATCTGCTGGTATTCTGTATACACTCTGGCAATCCGCTGCTTTGCATAATCTCCTGCAGCCCTGGCCTGATAGACAGCCGTATCCGTCAGTTCGTCTTTGGCATGGGAAATCGCATTCAGGAAAAATTTCTCTTTATACAGTTTTGTATCGATCTCAAGCCGTTTGCATATATCTTTCATCAGCTGCTTCTGATCGTCTGCATCGTAAATGGTAAAACTGGTATCAAATCCAATCCGGTCGATATGCCGCCGCAAAATCCGCACACAGGCAGAATGAAATGTAGACACCCAGATACTTTCCGAGCCAAATCCTGCAATATCATCAATCCGCTCCCGCATTTCACCGGCTGCTTTATTTGTAAATGTAATCGCCATGATATGGTACGGGTTGACCCCTTTTTCTTCTATTAAATATGCTGCACGATGCGTCAGCACTCTGGTCTTGCCAGAGCCTGCACCTGCCAGTATCAGCACAGGACCTTCTGTCTGCCGGACTGCCCGCATCTGCATTTCGTTCATATTTTCATACATTCGTCAGATTCCTTCCATATATTATGTATTTTATTTTCATGCCGCTCTTTGTGTATTCTGTAAGCATCCCGTATCGAAAGCGTTCCGGAAATCACTAACCAGAACGCCAGCCGGAAAATCCAGGCGGCAGCTGTGTCTTTATCATATCTGTTCCTGTCCCATCCGTCAATAACACCGGCAGCTATTTCGACTTTCTGCTTGCCATATAGTTTTGATTACTATATAATTTACCTCAGAGGTGATAAAATGACAATCGATGAAAAAGATCTTTTAAACAGTATCTTAAACAGTCTGGCCCGCATTGACTATATCAAGCCGGAAGACATCCCGAATATCGACCTGTACATGGATCAGGTCACTACATTTATGAACGAACAGCTGGAAGCCACCAAGCGCTATCCGGATGACAAAATTCTGACCAAAACAATGATCAACAACTATACAAAAAATAATCTCCTGCCCCCTCCGGAGAAGAAGAAGTATTCCAAAGAACACCTGCTGACTCTGATTTTTATTTATTATTTTAAAGGCATATTAAGCATTAACGACATTCAGAACCTTCTGAATCCGGTAACGGATAAATATTTTTCCGGCAAAGGCAGCCTGGATCTGACTGCGATCTATGAAGAAGTATTCGGACTGGAAAAAGATGCGGCCGGAATGCTGGCCAAAGACATTACACGCAAGTTTCAGATAAGCAGCCGCACGTTCCCGGATGTTCCTGCAGAAGAACGAGAAAATCTGCAGCTGTTTTCTTTTTTATGCATGCTCAGTTTTGATGTATATGTAAAACGCATGCTGATTGAAAAAATTATCGATTCAAAACTGACAGGCCAGCCGGATAAAAAAAATACAAACAAAGGAAAAAAATAACCGATGCTCCCGGAATCTTACTGCCGCCTGCACAGCAAAACTGCATGCGGCAGTTCTTCTACTGTATTTGTTCACTGTCTGCCAGCCGCTTCAATACCATATCGTAGCCGTCATGCCCATAGTTCAGCGATCTGTTGACCCGGCTGATCGTAGCTGTGGAAGCGCCTGTCTTATCTGCAATATCCATATATGTACGGCTTTCCCTGAGCATACGCGCCACCTCAAACCGCTGCGATAACGCCTGCAGTTCGTTCACTGTACACACATCCTCAAAAAAACGGTAACATTCCTCTCTGGTTTCTAACGTCAGTACTGCATCAAATAAATGATCTGCCGCCTCCGTTCTAAGATTTCTGCTCATACTCCCTGTCCCCTTCTAACCGCAGGCCTGCACATCCAAAACGGGCTGCAGACCTGCATCTGTCACAAAAATTTTAGCACACGAATGCTTTAAAGTAAATATAAAATCTTTCTTAAATCTGCCTGATATATTTTGCCGGAATATATCCTGTATATCCTTTTCCTTTCAGAGTATACTTAATCCGGCTCCATTTTGTCCCGGAAGCGTCTGTTTTTTGTCCAATGACTGTTACCTTTGTCCCTTTCGGAACTGTTCTCTGGATTTTATACGTCAGCCCTGCACCGGATCTCATATTTACATTTTTCGTCGTATTGCCGTAAGTATAGATGTCCACATAACTGCCTGAAAGATATCCTGTATAAGAAACACCGTTACGGGTATATGTCACTTTATACCATTTCTTATCATCTGCCGATAATGTAAACTTGTAAAACGGCAGCCCCGTGCCAGCCGGCACCACTCCTGCCGATGCATATTCAGTACCGGCCTGCTCCCTTAAATTCAGATTTGTCTTTGTCTTCAGCCGGAACGCATGCAGTCTTTGAGTATATGCTGTCAGTATATCCGATTCCATTCCGTATTTCAGGTTATTGTCTTCATCCAGAATAAACGGAACTACCTTATAATAATACTGTCTGCCTTCTGATTCCATTACCGTGGCATCCGTATACTCTGTAACCTCATTTCCATTCAGGACACGAATCTGTTTGTATGTACCCCCGTAAGACTTGCTCCGGTAGATCTTATATCCGTCAGCTTCTTCTACCGGGTCCCAGTCAATGGTAATTTCTGTCGTGGAATGGTCTGACATCGTAAACCCTGTAACCGGGCCTAAGCCTTGTTCCCTGTCTTCCGGGTCTTCTTCTTCCGGACTGGTGCTGCCGCCCGAATAGGAGTAATAGAAATTACAGTCTACATTTCCAGCAATCCCGTTTACCTTTCCGGAGCTGGAATACTGCCAGTATGTATAGTCTCCTGTATAAGAAGTCTTTGTCGTATAATTCGCCAGCCAGCAGTCATAATTTGTCAGCGATGCCACATCAAAATAACTGTTCAGAAAAGACGGGCTGCCATAATACATTGGCACATAGCCTGCATCCTGAACAATATCTGCATAAGCAATCAGATTTTTTGTTACCTGCTCTTTCGGAAGCCCGTAAGCCCGGTATGCATTTGAAAATGCTTCAAAATCATATACGACCGGCAGCGTAATCATATCAGAATAATCATCAATCAGCTGCAGTGTCTTTTTCGCTTCCTGTTTTGCTTCGCTGACGGTTATGGAATTGGAGAAGAAATAAACGCCCACCTGAATTCCTGCATCATATGCCCCCTGGATATTCTGCCTGAAATACTCGTCCTCGTACATGGCAAACTTCTGGGACAGAGCTGTATAACCGCAGCGGATAAAGACAAATTTTACGCCTGCTTCCTTTACTTTCTCCCAGTCAATATCTGCCTGCCATTTGGATACGTCGATGCCGTGTACAATACTGCTGTCGCTTAACTGCGGTGCATGCGTATACACCAGCCCTGTAAAAGGACTTTTTGTTGTCAGTGCTTTTACACTGTTAAAAGCAGACGGCACCGGAATATCTTCCTGTCCGCTTTCATTCTGCACAAGTCTTTTCACATATTCCGGATCGTTATAATCCGGCGCTAAATCCTGCGGAAGCACCGTTTCTGCCGCCTCCTGCGTCTGGCCTTCTATTGTCTGTGTCTGAGGAACTGCCGCCAGATACCCAGCCGGATGGCTGCAAAGGATCAGGCAGCCCAAAGCTCCTGCTAAAATTTTTTTCTGATGCATCATTGGTAACTCCTTCTGTACTATATTTTTCTCATTTACTGTTTCTGCGGCATACTCAAAACCGCCTGTTTCAGGCCATAAGACCTATGCCGTAAGCCCCCTATGATAAAGATTCATCATAAAGCCGCCTATGAAGTCCACCTTAACAAGTACGAAAGAATTCCCTTTTTTTTACGTGTCAAAATATGGAAATTTATAACAGATCACAAAATTTCAGTCTGCGTAGTATTTCACAACGAGCCTTACCACCCTGCTGTAGCTTTGTATCCCATCTTCAATTCCGTTCATTGTAAGATTTTTTTCCAAAAATACATTTGTCGCTTTATTCACAGTCTCGGTAGGCATCACGGCCCGCTCCTCTACCTGAGCCCACTGGGCCTGCGTTAAAAACACATCATCCTGAATCACCTGTTCGTCCGCACCGGGCATTGTTTTTCTGATTTCCTCCGGCACGCTCTTGCGCACCTGTCTGGCCAGATAACCGAGCACACTTAAATACCCTGAATACTGCAGGTATACGTCTTCAGATTCAATGCATGCTGCAAATCCAAAAAAATTAGCCTCATCTTCTAATATAATTCCTTTTAAATGCGAAAACTCATGGCAGATGGTCGCCGGCACATTCAGCGGGTACATAACCGTATTGTAATTTGCTTCCATTGTAAACGGAAAATAAATGCCAAGCAGATGCTGCTGGCTCATAAAATGAGATGCCCTGACTGGTTTCGGATCCGGATAATATCCTGCCAGATACGGATATTTTTTCCCCTGTTTTTTCATTGCCTTTTTACATGCATCATACAGCTGCTGCTGCGTACCTTCATAAACAGCCTGGCCGTCCGCATCTCTGGCCACTTTTGCGGACAATGCGTTTGCCTTTGTGACTGTTTCGGTATAGGCTGCGATTAATTCCTCCATTCCCTCTTCGTCACTGCCCTGATAGAACTGTTCTTCCACAGTGGAAGCATGATAAAGCACATAGCAGTTCAGCGTTTCTGTGACATAAATATAGACAAGAACCCAGCAGACAAACCGGCGGTTCCATTTATAAAAACCGGAAGATGCACCTGCCTGTTTTTTATTCTGTATCCTTTCGAATCCCTTTTTAACCAGAAACAGAATCAAAAGCAGCGCCTCGGCTACAGTCAGGCATACGCCCGCAATAATCAGGATTTCTCCCACCGAACCGTGGGTCAGACTGGATATTCTTCCAATAATTCCCGTCCAGAGAGGAAACAGATTTAACCTGTACCAGTTTGTAAACGGCTTGGAATTCCAGGCCAGAATATGGACTGCTGTAACGAACAGCAGCAGAAAAAAAACACACCGGGTATGTAAGTTCTTTAAAATCTTTCGTTTTTTTATGTATTTCATAGACTGTATCCTTATTTATGAATCCTGTGCTGGCCGCAGCCTGCCAGCTACTGCATTTACTGCCTTTTTTAAGGTATATTTATGATACCCTGCCCAGATAAACTTCGCAACCAGAAATTTCATCCAGTAAATGCATTTATGGATAATTTCCCCTGCCCCATTGCAAAATCCTCTGATTCTGTTTATAATAGAAGGAAGCATAAAAGGCGGCCCACGCCCCCAATACATTTAAGAACTTAAAATGCAGGAGGTTACAATGAAATATAAAGTATTATTAATGGGCAACAACAAATCGATTATTGACGACATGTTCATACATGCAAACAATATTTTCGAACTGCAGAGCACTTCCAGCCGTTTTGACGATATTGCATGTCATCTGAAGTATTTTCAGCCTCACGTATTCGTCTACTGTATGAATAATGAATCACGTGACACCATGACACAGCTTTCGATTATCAAACATGAAAAACTGCTCCACAAGACTCCGTTTTTCATTGTGGCTACTCAGGATGACTGTGATGAATTGCGCAAAATAGCTGCTGATGTTTCAGATGCTGATCTGATAAAACCGATTACTGCACTGCAGATTGCCGAACGGATCACCGCTTATATGAAACGCAATTTTGCAAGCCTGCAGATAGAGGAACAGAAACCTTTAATCCCTCACACTCCCCTGAAATCTGCTGAAGATACAAAAACCCAGGCGCTGCTGGATGATCTTGATTCTCTGTTTAACGGCACACCATCCAGCGGCCGCAAGCACGTCCTTGTAGTAGATGACGATTTCCGCATGCTGAAACTGATTAAACGCTATCTGGATGACAGTTACGATGTGGCAACAGCCATTAACGGCAAAGTCGCGCTGAAGTTTTTAGAATCTAAGATGACAAACCTGATTCTCCTTGATTATGAAATGCCGGAAGAAAACGGGCCTGCCGTTTTGGAAAAACTGCGTGCAAATCCGATTACAAGCAATATTCCTGTCATTTTCCTTACCGGTATCAATGACCGCAAGAAAATCCAGCAGGTACTTGCCTTAAAGCCTCAGGGATATCTTTTAAAACCAGTAGACCATGGCAAATTAATCGAAGCAATTGAAAAAACACTCGGATAGTATCCGGAAGGCGGTAAATTTATGGACGAAACTTTATATCTGACTGACTTAATCGATATATCTATTTTACAGGAGATGCAGAATTCCTTTTCAAAAATGACCGGTATCGCCGCCTATATTACCGACTCTGACGGAAATTATGTGACATCGGCTACCTGTCAGACAGACTTCTGCCTGGTTTATACCAAAAGTTCTGAAACAGGCTCTGAGCGCTGCCAGACATGCAACCGCAACAGTGCCATCATTGCCTATAAAAAAGGACAGGCTATTACATATCACTGCCATGCCGGACTCCGGAATTTTGCAGCGCCTATCATCATAGAAGACCGGATGATCGGATGCTTTTTCTGCGGACAGTTTCTGGATGCACCGCCTGACGATGAAAAAATCGTAAGGCTTGCAAATGAAATCGGCGCTGATCCGGCAGAATATGTCGCCGCCTGTCACCGCCTTTCTCTTCTGCCCAGAGAAAAGGTCAGACGGGCTTCTTTATTTTTACGTACGATGACAAATGCCCTGTCAAGCATTGCTTATCACAACTATGTAATATTACAGGAAAATGCAAAAATCAGACGCGCTACAAATCTGAAATCGGATTTTCTGGCAAACATGAGCCACGAAATACGTACCCCGATGAACGCCATTATCGGTATGGCTGAAATGACACTGCGCGAAGAGCTGCCTCTTGCAGCACAGGATTATGTAAACCAGATTAAAAGTTCTGGAAAAAATCTGCTGATGATTATTAATGATATTCTGGATTTTTCCAAAATCGAATCTGGAAAAATGGAAATTAACATGAGTGAATACGAGCCTCTGTCCATGATTAACGATGTATCCAATATTATCATGTCGCACATCGGCCAGAAAAATGTACAGCTGATTTTAGATATTTCCCCGGATATTCCTTACGGTCTGCTCGGAGACAGCCTGCGTATTAAACAGATACTGGTAAATCTTACAAACAATGCAGTAAAATTTACAAAAGAAGGATACATTACTTTAAGAATCGAACCACTGGTAAAAAATGACAACGAAATCGTTATGAACGCCACCATACAGGATACCGGCATCGGCATCAAAAAAGCTGATCTGGAAAAACTGTTTCAGTCGTTCCAGCAGTTAGACAGCAAACGCAACCGGAATCTGGAAGGCACCGGCCTCGGCCTTGCCATCAGCCAGCGGCTTTTGCATCTTATGATGGGAACCATTGAGGTAGACAGCGAATTCGGCAAGGGCTCCACATTTTCGTTCAAACTGCCGCAGCGCATTACCCGCCACAGTCCGGGTATTTCAATTAAAACCTCGCCTTTCGCCGTCGCAGGACTGATTGAAGATGAAGTCGTGCACAATCAGCTGAAAAAAGATATCCGGCGGCTGAAAATCAGCTATCATGCACTGGAAGCAGAAGCACATCTGCGTGAACTCGAACAGTTCCGGGTGGATTTTCTATTTATAGAAAAATCACTGTATACCGATAAAGTAGAAGCCTTTGTAACCGCTCACCCGGACATTACTGCCGTACTGATTATTGATTTCTTCGATTCTTACAACAAACGCCTGCCAAATCTGCTTGTTATTAAAAAGCCTGTTTATTCTCTTAATCTGGCTATGATTTTTAACCATGAAAGCATAGACATGAATTATAACAATATCATGGATGAAGATTATGAGTTTATAGCACCGGAAGCACAGATTTTAATTGTAGATGACAATACCGTAAATCTGACTATTGCAGAGGGACTTCTTAAACCGCTGCAGATGCAGATTGATACCGCTAACAGCGGAAAAGAAGCCATTAAAATGATTTCCATTAAGCATTATGACCTGATTTTTATGGATCACCAGATGCCTGATTTAAACGGTATCGAAACAACCCATATTATCCGCCGCTTCCACAAAGAATATGAAACTGTCCCGATTATCGCTTTTTCTGCGAATTCTTCTACAGAAGTTGAAATTATGTTCTTAACCGAAGGGCTGAATGACTGCGTTGGAAAACCTCTGGAACTGCGTATGATGATTTCCAAATTAAAAAGATGGCTTCCAAAAGAAAAACTCCAAAAAATCAGTGAAGAATACGTAAATCTTCCGCACAGAGCTGATCCTGAGCCTTCTATTACTATCGAAGGGCTGGATACTGCCAGCGCAGTCAGGCTTCTTGGCAGCGAAGAACTATACTGGGATGTCTTAAAAGACTATTACCGGTCGATACGCAAAAAAGCCGGACTTATCCACGATCTGGAACAGGCAGAAGACTGGAAAAATTATACCATTGAAGTCCATGCACTCAAAAGCGCTTCAAAACAGATTGGTGCAGAGGAACTGTCTGCCCTTGCTGCCGACATGGAAAAAGCCGGAAACGCTGAAAATGCACAGTTAATCCACCAGTATACCGCTTCGTTATTAGAGCAGTACTGGCACTTAGACCATATATTAGCTCCTTATTTTATGGAACAGCAGCCTGAGCAGGATTCGTTAAAAGCTATTTCAGCCGGAATACTTAGCAGTGCATTTCATTCTCTGCGAAAAGCCATTGCCGAACTGGACATGGATCAGATGGAAGACGTCATACAGGAGCTGTCACAATATTACTATGAGGACTGGCAGATGGATTACTACAAGCAGCTGAAAAATGCTGTAGAAGAACTGGATGTAGATTCATGCGAATCCATACTTGCCGACTGGGAAAATAAAGAGGCCGAACATGGAAATGAATAATGATTTAAATTTAATTGATTTAATCGATGCAGACACCCTGCATACAATTGAACAGGCTTTCTGCGAAATGACAGAAATGGCAGCAGGTATTTCTGACCCTAGCGGTGTACGTGTGACTGCCCACTGTAATGAAAACAGCTTCTGCCAGCTGGTCAAACATTCCCCGTCCGGACGTGCCCGCTGCGATCAGTGTGACAGACTGGGTGTTTCCATGGCAAAGGAAAAACGGTCTGCTGTTTTTTACATCTGTCATACAGGACTGGTCGATTTTGCTGTTCCGATTATCATACATGACCAGATTCTGGGCTGTTTCGTGGGCGGACAGATTTTACTGGATGCACCGGATGAACTTTCTGCAGAAAAGACTGCACATGAACTGGATATTGATCCTGCAGAATATCTCGCTGCCCTCCGGACCATACCGTATTGTACCAAAAAGCAGGTTAACGATGCAGCAGAGTTTTTATGCACGCTTTCAAACATTATATCCAGCATCGGATACAGCCGCTATAAAATCCTGCAGTCAAATACAGAACTGGAAATGGCTACACAGTCAAAATCTGACTTCCTTGCCAATATGAGCCACGAAATACGTACTCCGATGAATGCGATTATCGGCATGTCGGAAATGGCCCTGCGCGAACCGCTTCCCCTGGCAGCAAAGGAATATATCAATCAGATTAAAGCAGCCGGGCAGACGCTTCTGACCATTATCAACGATATTTTGGACTTTTCCAAAATTGAGACCGGAACCATTAACATTCATGCAGAAGAATATTCTCCGATGTCTCTAGCCAGTGATATTATCAGTGCCATTATAACCAGGATTGGTACAAAAGACATTGAATTTATTGTTGACATTGTTCCGGACCTGCCTGAAATCATACTGGGCGATCATGTCCGGCTGAACCAGATTATACTGAACCTGACAAATAATGCAGTCAAATTCACAAGGCACGGACAGATAAAATTAAAGGTTTCATATACTGTGACAAATACTGACACCATAATTCTTCAGGTCTCGGTCACTGATACAGGCACCGGCATACGCCAGGAAGATATCAGCAGGCTGTTCGACTCCTTTGAACGTATCGATATACAAAAGACATACCGGATTGAAGGCAGCGGCCTGGGCCTTGCAATTACCAAACAGCTCCTGACCCAGATGGACGGAGATATTCAGGTAGAAAGCGAATATGGAAAAGGAAGCTGCTTTTCTTTCACGCTGCCTCAGAAAATCATCCGCAGCCAGCCGGTAATTACAATCAAAGATCCGAAATCAATTTGTGCTGCCGGGCTGATTCACAGTCCGTATGCTGCCGAACAGCTCCAGACGGACATTGAGCGTATGGGCGTCTCCTACATACCGCTGCAGTGTGACCAGAAACTGGAAATCCCGGAACAGTACCATATTAACTATCTGTTTATTGAACACGCCATGTTTTCGGATGAAATCGAAACATTTGTCCGAAACAGCCCTGAAATTACTGCTATTTTAATGGTCAATTATCAGACAACACTAGAATTTGATATTCCAAATCTGATTGTAATCAAAAAACCTCTGTATACCCAGAACATTGCAGAGATTTTTAACCAGGAGCTGTTCACAGATGCATCCAGCGAAAACGACAGTCCGTTTGATTTTATCGCACCAGAAGCTACCATACTGATTGTAGACGATAATGCAGTCAACCTTACGGTAGCAGAAGGTCTGCTGGAGCCTCTGAATATGCAGATTGACACAGCCCTGAGTGCACAGGATGCTATTGTAAAAGTCGCCCGCCATGCTTACGACCTGATTTTTATGGACCATATGATGCCGGAAGTAGACGGTGTGGAAGCCACCCATATTATCCGCCGGTTCTATACCAATTATGACCATGTACCGATCATTGCCCTGTCAGCCAATGCCGTAGACGGCGCTGAAAAACTGTTTTTGAGTGAAGGGATGAACGATTTCGTGCCAAAACCAATTGAGCTGCGTGTGATTTTATCTGCCCTGCGCCGCTGGCTGCCTCAGGAAAAAATCCAGCCGGTAACACCGCATAGCGGGCCGGCCACGAAAAAAGACGTACACATTGAAATCGAATCTCTGGATACCCAGGCTGCGCTGTCCCTTCTTGGCAGTGAAAAGCTGTTCTGGGATGTATTAAAAGATTATTATCTGGTGATTCAAAAGAAAGCTGAACTGATTCACGAACTGGAGCAGAACGAAGATATCCAGAATTACACGATTGAAGTGCATGCCTTAAAAAGTGCATCCAGACAGATTGGCGCGTCTCACCTGGCTGATACCGCCGCACGGCTCGAACAGGCCGGAAATGAAGGCGACCTTGTACTGATCCACGAAATGACGCCAAAAATGCTGGAACTGTATCTGAATTACGACAGCATTTTAAAAGAATACTTCCAGAAAGAAGACAGCGACAATACACCGAAACCTCTGGCATCATCCGAGGATCTCCAGCAGTTTTTCGCGATGCTGCGCTTTGCATTTGAAAATCTGGACATGGATCAGATGGAAGATGCGATAAAAACCATGAAACAGTACTCCTATGCCGACAAACAGCAGAAGCTATTCGAACAGCTGTGTGGAGCCGTAGCAGAGATTGATACCGATGCAAGCGAAGACATTATAAAGATGTGGGAGACTATGCTGTAACAGCTGCTGCATCTGTTTCATAATTCTTCCTGCAGCCGGCAGAAAAACCAAAAACCTGCGCTGCAGAATTTAATAAAATGACCATAAGATGCCAAAGCCCTGTGGCTGGTAAATCTTATGGTCATTCTTTTTTCCTTCTAATTACTCTGCTGTGTATAAAGCCTCTGAAACAGTATCCTTCTGTCTCTGCAGCAGATTATACTTTCCTGTGCATATAGCCTCTGAAGCTATCCTTCTGCCGCAGCGGCAGATTACTTTCCTGCGCATATAAGCCCTGAAGCTGTATCCTTCTGCCGCAGCAGCAGATTAAATATCTTTCAGGCATAAAGTATCAGATATTAATGTAATTATAATCTAGCCATATTATCATAATCAAATCATTTACTGTTAAGCCATAAAACAAATATTTTTAAGAAAGCGTGGAAAAGATATATGCTGTTTAATTCATTTTCGTTTCTCGTCTTTTTTCCTGTCGCAGCGGCAGTTTATTTTGTTGCGCCCGGAAAGCTGAAACGTCTCTGGCTGCTGGCAGCAAGCTATTATTTTTATATGAGCTGGAATATAAAACACGTGATACTGATTATTTTTTCGACGGCAGTGTCCTGGACCGCCGGGCTGCTGCTGGTACTGTTTTCTGACTGCGGCTGTCAGAGAGCCAGAAAACTGACTGCGGCCGCAGGCATTGTAACCATATTCAGTATTTTGTTCTTTTTTAAATATTTTAATTTTGCAATGAACAATATCAGTCTCCTGCTACTGAAAGCAGGGCTTCCTGTTCCAGATATACCATTTGAATTTGCGCTGCCAGCCGGAATTTCATTTTATACTTTCCAGTCTGCAGGATACATCGTGGATGTGTACCGCAAAGATATAGACGCTGAAAAAAATGTTATTACCTATGCACTGTTTGTTTCCTTTTTCCCGCAGCTTGTAGCAGGTCCGATTGAACGTTCTAAAAATCTCTTAGGGCAGATACGCCGGACCGGTTCATCAGATGCAAAATTGTTTGATTATAACAGGTCAGCCCGCGGACTGGTGCTTATGCTGTGGGGGTATTTCCAGAAACTGGTCATTGCAGACAGGATTGCCGTCATCACAGACACCGTTTATGATTCCTGGCAGATTTACGGCTATGTTGAAATTGTCTTTGCTACGGCAGCCTTTTCCATACAGATTTACTGTGATTTCGCAAGCTATTCTGTAATCGCAAAAGGTGCAGCAAAAGTCCTGGGCTTTGAGCTGATGGACAATTTCGACACCCCTTATTTTTCCAGAAGCATGCGGGAATTCTGGCGCAGATGGCACATTTCTTTAAGTACCTGGTTTAAAGATTACCTGTACATACCTCTGGGCGGAAGCCGCTGCGGGAGGCTTAGGCAGCACAGAAATACCCTGATTACATTTCTGGCAAGCGGCCTGTGGCACGGAACCTCCTGGCATTATGCCGTATGGGGTGCAGTTCATGGCATAATCCAGGTAATTGAAGCAGAATCAGAATCTTTCTTAGAAAAGAGAAAGTTAACAAAAGCCAGAAACTCAGCAAATACCGGAAAACAGAACCTGCTGATCCATAAGTCTTTCAGTTACCGGTTCGGACAGACTGCCAGAACATATATCATTACATTATTTACACTGATTTTTTTCCGTGCGCAGTCATTAAACCAGGCCTTTGGATGCATCAGAAATATTTTTCTTAACCCGAATCCATGGGCCTTAACCGACGGAACATTATGCCGCCTGGGACTAGACGCCGCCGGACTGCATGTACTGGCACTGGCGCTGGCCGTCCAGCTGGCTGTAAGCCTTATAAAATTTTTAAGAAACGAAACACTGGATGCATTTTTATCCAGACAGTGCCTGTGGTTTCGCTGGCTTGTGATAGCAACACTGTTTGCAGGCGTATTTCTTTATGGCATCTACGGCCCGGAATACGACGAATCCCAGTTTATTTATTTTCAGTTTTAAAAACCATTAATAACGAAAAGGATGTTACGATATGAGAAAAATATGTAAAACTGCTGTTTTTTTTTACTGTCATGACATGCATGACGTTTCTAATGAATCATCTGACTTTAAACAGAACCAGCGAAGGCTGTATCCAGCTGTCTGATTTTTATCAGCTGGAAAAAAATCAGACGGATGTTCTATGTATTGGAAGCAGCCATGTATACTATGGCATCAACACCTGTCTGTTATATGATGATTACGGAATGGCCAGTTACCTGCTCGCCTCACCGGGACAGCCTGTGTGGATTAGTTACTATCTGCTCGAAGAGGCTTTAAAAACACAGAATCCGGGCCTGGTCATATTTGATATCGGGACTTTATTTCAAAAGGCGGACGACTTCGGTTCTTCTTCCTGGGAAACACTGATCAGCATGAAGCCCTCACGGACCAAATGGAATGCACTCAAAGCGGTAAATCGTTACGGAGAAGTTCTTGATACAATCGGAGCGTTCCTTACCTTTCCATACTATCATATGCGCTCGCTGTCATTAGATGAACAGGATTTCAAAAAACAGAGCTTGTCCGGTACAATGGATACCGGCCGGAATTTGACGTTATATCTGAACGCGAACTTGCAAAATGGGAAAACAGGAAAGTCCCAGATTCAGATGGCACTGCACCAGTTACAGAACGCACAAAGGAATTTCTGCTAAAAATCATTTCCCTGTGCCAGCAGAATCAAATTTCTCTGGTCCTTGTCAACTCACCTTTTGCAAATCTGACAATGGAAAAACAGGAAACAGGCAATTATATCCGCCAGCTTGCGCAAAAGTACAATGTCCCTCTTTTAGAAGGAAACCGCCTGACCGAGGAAATGCAGATTTGTTTCCAGGAAGACTTGCTGGATGCTTCCCATTTAAACTATTACGGGAGTGTAAAATATACAGATTATCTTGCAAAATGGCTGAAAGAACGCTACGATATCCCTGACCGGCGCGATGATATCCGCTACCAGCAATGGGAAAATGCCAGCAGAGAATTTTTTCAGCGTGAAGGGGCTAATATTTAGAGCTTCAAAGAGCCTCGCAGCAAAAAACACAGGCCGCCAGGCGGAGAAACTGTTTCTGCCTGGCTGGTTACCGGCTGCAAATGCTCATGTACGGTAAAGAAGCAAGCAACCGAAAACAAGAGATAGACCG
>CAJTVR010000090.1 GCA_910580075.1 uncultured Eubacterium sp.
CTGCATAAAGCATGCCGTAACGCCAGGGCATCAGGCACCGGTCCGTCCGCAGCCAAGGCCCTGAAGCAGAAAATTTAGAATTTCTTACTGTTCGAAGGCGGAACAGAAAAAGGAAAAAGTGTCTCTTCCCAGCGTCCGGATTATTTATACCATTCAAAATCAGCTCTATATTTTAAAAAAAAAGATTGACAAAGAAATCACATAGTGTATAGTTTATAGTAGTGTACTTTTCCCATTAAAACTGGGAATTTCATCTTATAATATTTATATTTTTAAGGAGGAATGAAAAATGTCAACAAAAGCATTTTATCCAAGAACTGAAATCGGCCCGAATAAGCCGGGTTTCCCGAAGGGAAGCTCGCCTGTCACGAATACCCGTGCGATTATTGAAGCTCCGTTTTACGGCAACAATGTTGTAAAAATAAATACGTTAAGAGAAGCGTATGAGCTTGCAAAAAATTCACCTGGAACAATTGTAACAGATATGCCGGTATACAAAGCAGAAGAAATCGGTCTGGAACCGGAATCCAAAGTATTATTATTTAACGACGGCTCTATTACAGGCCGTTATGCAGCAGCCAGAAGAATTACAGGAAAAGAAGGCACAGACTGTGCGAAACTTGATAAAATTCTTATGGATGCCGTATATGATACACGCTGGAGAACAATGTACCATGCACAGGTATTTATCGGCCTTGACCCGGAATTTATGGTAAAAGCGCATCTGTTAATTCCGGAAGGGGAAGAAAACATCCTGTATAACTGGATGCTGAATTTCCAGTATATGAATGATACTTATACAAAGATGTACAAACAGTCCCTGCCGGTAGGCGATGGCAGCGAACCGGATGTATACATTTTCTCTGACCCGCAGTGGACAGGCACAGACCAGACGGATGTATGCGATGGCAAATGCTTATGTTATTTTAATACAGAAACAAACTGTGCAGCAATTTTAGGCATGCGGTATTTTGGCGAGCATAAGAAAGGCACATTAACACTTGCCTGGGCTATTGCAAACAGAAACGGCTATGCTTCCTGCCACGGCGGACAGAAAGAATATACATTAGATGACGGTTCCAAATATGTAGCAGCTGTATTCGGCCTTTCAGGCTCCGGCAAATCTACATTAACACATGCAAAACATGATGGAAAATATCCTTCTATTAAAGTACTGCATGATGATGCATTTGTAATCAATACAGATACATGTGCATCCATTGCTTTAGAGCCGACGTATTTTGACAAAACAGCAGATTATCCGACAGCATGTGAAGATAACAAGTTCCTTTTAACTGCACAGAACTGTTCTGCAACACTGGATGATGAAGGAAAAGTTGTGTTAGTTACGGAAGACATCCGTAACGGCAACGGCCGTGCGATCAAGTCCAAACTGTGGTCTCCAAACCGTGTGGACAAAATCGAAAGCCCTGTAAATGCAATTTTCTGGATTATGAAAGACCAGACACTTCCGCCTGTAGTAAAATTAAAAGGAGCTTCTTTAGCATCCGTAATGGGCGCTACTCTGGCTACAAAGAGATCAACAGCAGAAAGACTTGCACCTGGAGTTGACCCAAATGCATTAGTTATTGAGCCGTATGCAAATCCATTCAGGACATATCCGCTTGTAAATGACTATGAGAAATTCAAAAAACTCGTTGCTGAGAAAAATGTAGACTGCTACATTATTAATACAGGCGATTTTATGGGCAGGAAAGTACAGCCAAAGGATACACTTGGCATTCTGGAAGCCATTGTTGAAAAGAAAGCAGACTTTAAGCCTTGGGGACCGTTTACAGATATCGAAATCTTTGAGTGGGAAGGCTTTGTTCCAGACTTAAGCGACAAAGATTATGTATCTCAGATGAAAGCCCGCATGGCAGACCGTCTGAATAATGTAAAAGAGCTGGATACGAAAGAAGGCGGCTTCAACAAACTTCCGGCAGATGCAGCAGAAGCGATCCAGAAGGTTGTTGACCAGGCAAATACATTATAATTATGGAAAACAGGATCTGGCCTGACGGTTATAAATGCCGTTAAATTTCAGCCTGAGACTTTACGCGGATTACTTGAAGGAGTTCACGTAAAAGTTTCAGGCTGAACTGCTTTAAGCAGCAGATACTGGAACTTCAGGTAAAAGGAAACGTTAAGTTCATGTTTTACAGTTTCATGTTGTAAATTTTGTGAAAATATTACAAAATATCGAAAACCTCATACATACGGCAGATATTTTCTGACGTTTTTTGTTATTTTTACCAAAAAAAACCATGATTTATAGCCTTCATCTTATTTGGATTATACATTTTGCATGAAGGGAGTTAAAGACAGAAAAAATACCATAAAATACATCATCTTGTATGTAAATAATTGTTGCAATACTGCACATAGTAGAGTATAATCAATTTTAATAAAAGTATTTACCTGAGATGTGCGATAACCTGCTATTTTGAACCTACATTTTCTTTTACGGGATTCCAATATTTTGGAACGGATGTCAGGCCATCATTACGCAGTGGAAGGCAGAAGTTCCATTGAGGTTACCCACCTAGCATTGCTAGGCGTCAAAATTGCAGGACCGGCATTTTGGGGATACTTTTACAAAAGAAAAATTGAAAAATACGAAAGACAGCGGCCATAATGATACAAAAGATAGATCAGTAATTTTCACATGAAAGTTTACAGATGAAAATATACGAATGAAAATTTACGAAAAAATTACGGAAGAAGAGTTATAAAAAGCCGGCAAAAGATAAATTGCAGCCAGATTGCTGCAGATACAAAAGATAATCCGAAATCAGTATACAAAAGAATTTTTACGAAAGAGAAAGCAATTGCCAGTACACAACAAGATTCACACAGAAAGATTTACAAAAGATGCTGAATTCATAAGAGAAAACAGTGAATGCTGAAAGATACAAAAGATAAAGAAAGTACTCACAGGCAAGTTCTTTTTGTAAGGTACAAAAGATGAATGATCGTGTGCATGATTTAAAATCCACTTGTTACGTTCCTCAGTATTCCTACAAAAGAGAACAAAAAGTTATGGGTTGGGAACATCGGTAAACAAAAGAAAAGACGTCCGTACGGACATTTTTTACAAAAGCAGATTCAGTTCTAATGATGTACAAAAGAAAAATTTTGGAAGAACATCAGATAAGATTTTGAATATATGACAAAGAAAATGTATGACAGTGAAATAAGTTTGAAATAGATATATAATAAAAGCAAAATCAGAAAACAAAAGATTGGTTTTATAGTACTGTTTCTAAAAACTGCAGAACTGTTTAATGTACAAATCATAAAATACAAATAAAAATACAATCAGATAACAAAGAAGCTGCGCATTTAGCAGCTTCTTTTATGGTTCTTTAATGATAATTACTATCATAAATAAAAGAGGAACTGTATACATATATAGGAGCAGGACAGAATACCAATAAGCATTTCACGGGGCAGGAAACATGGACAGAGCAGCAAAAGTAAAGCAGTACACACAAAAAAGAAAAAAAAATTATGGCACGCGCAGCAGCCAGCTGCAGGCAGCCGGGATACCAAAAGCCGGTCTTTTTGCACTCATTCTGTCTGCCGCAGCGCTTGCAGCCGTTTTATCTCTTCTGCTTCAGCATAAGAGCGGAGAATCGGATCTTACATATGTGACAGGAGAGGAATTTGCATCTATGCTGTCTTTTTTGACGGAGGATCTGCCGGAGGAATGGACAAAGAAGCCGGATTCATTTCTTACAAGGAGTCAGATGAAAGAATTTGTACAGACGGCCGGGCTTTCAGGTGCGATTCCTCTTACGGGCGGAAATGATAAAATGGAGCGGGCAGAGGTTATGAACTGTTACAGGCAGATACTGGATCTGCTGGATTTAGGCGGGTCTGTGAAAAAAAAGACTCTGCTTATGCTCAGTCAGGACGGTACGGTACTTAAGACACAGGAAGGTGACTTTCAGATCAAGGCAGGACCGGTAAAACTGAAGCCATTTTATACATATCAGGCATACTGCATGGAGCAGACAGTGCTTGGAATCGATTCAGAGTCTGAAAAAACAATTGCATTAAAAAATGTTCAGGTACAAAACGTTACAGACAGCAAAACAGAGTTTTTATTTGAAAAACAAGAGTATGAGATTTTGTGCAAAGATACTGGAGCATTAAGCCCGGGTTCATCCTGTACATTATGTATCAAAGGCGGCAGGGTGACAAAGGTTAAAGATATCAAGCAGCCAGAGCGTGCCAAAGCGCAGAAATCCGATGAGACAGCAGAGAAACTTCCGGAAACGGTTAAGGTGCTGCTTCTGAACCAGGGAAATGTGCATTATGACCAGGTGAATCTGAAATGTGACGGAAATTATGAAATAACAAAGAATAAGAAAAAAACAAAGTACCGGCCGTCTGACAGAATCCAGGTAAAGAAGCTAAAGCTGAAAAAAGGAAAATCCATAACGGTTAATCCGCTAAAACAGGACAGCCGCCTGTTTCTGACAGATCAGTCCGGCAGTGAGATTTCAAAGGGATATCTGGGGAGCATGACTATATACAGGGATGCAGAAGGATATTATATTGTAAATAAAGTTCCGTCAGAAAAATATTTATATTCCGTAGTGGCCAGTGAAATGCCGTCTTCTTTTGGCGCAGAGGCTTTAAAGGCACAGGCTGTCTGTGCGAGAAGCTATTTATACAGGCAGACCGCTTCGAATGATTACAGCGAATATCATGCGCAGATTGACGACAGCACGAATTACCAGGTATACAATAAGTCGGATGTCAGCGCAGAGGACATTGCAGCTGTGGAAGAAACGGCCGGAGAAGTGATGTATGTGAATGACGAAATCGTGAATGCCTATTATTTTTCTTCGTCTCACGGATACACATCCAGTATGGAAATCTGGAATCAGGATGAAGCTGCTTATCCGTATTTAAAGTCTAAATCCTTAATGAAATCAAAACAGGAAGGCAGAAAGAAAGACCTGTCAGATGAAAAGGTGTTTAAAGACTACATTGCTTCTGCGAAACATGATGCTTATGACAGCAGCAGCCGGTATTACCGCTGGAAGGCAGAGGTAGAATTAAGCGCAGATGTGAAGGAGTTAAAGCAAAGAATCAGCCAGAGGCAGAAACTGAATCCTGATAATTTTACTTTTTATTTACAGTCTGGTAAAAAACGAAAGAAAACAGACTCCATGAAAGGATTTGGCGGAGTAAAAAATATGTACTGTTCCAAACGAGGCAGCTCCGGTGCAGTCTTAGAGCTGGTTATTCAGTTCGAATTCGGGAAGGCTGTTATTAAGTCGGAATATAATATCCGCTATATTATAGGGTGCGCCATGGAAAAAATTACATATGCAGACGGTACACAGGATACGTCTGTACGGTTTTTACCCAGTGCATATTTTTCTATTGATTTTAACAAAAAAAGCAAAAGGTATCTTCTTTGCGGAGGAGGGAACGGGCATGGCATGGGCATGAGCCAGTATGGTGCAGCCGGCATGAATGCAGAAGGATGGGACTACAGGAAAATTCTGAAATTCTTTTACAACGGGGCACAGATTAAGAAAGTATATTAAGATTCTGGAAGGGAGCAGCATGAAACGGATAGTTTTAGACGGAATGAGGTTAATGGATAAATGCAAAAAGGATAATATCGGTGCCTGTGCAGCTCAGACAGCCTTTTTTATCATGATGTCACTGGTACCGCTGATTATGTTTTTCATTACTTTAATCCAGTATACACCGATTTCTGAAGCGATGCTGTTACAGTGGGTACATCAGTACCTTCCGGATTATCTGGAACCGGTCATTATTACGATTCTGGATGAGGTGTATTCAAAATCAGCCGGTATCCTTTCAACCACAGCAGTTATCGCTATCTGGTCTGCTTCGAAAGGACTGCATTACCTTTCGGACGGACTGGATGAAGTGAATCAGGTACAGGAAAAACGAAGCTGGATACTGCTTCGCATAAAAGCCGTTTTTTATACATTTATCTTTCTGGTGGGAATTGTGGTTTTCCTTGTCCTTTTAGTATTCGGACGCGCGCTGGAAGATCTGCTTGTTTACTATCTTCCTGTTATCGGAAATCTTGTATCCCGGATACTGGATTTTAGGATACTGATCATTACACCGATTATGATACTGATTGTGATGATGGCGTTTCATTCCCTGCCGGACCGTAAGGCAGTTGCCGGACGTAAAATCACCTTTCGCAACCAGCTGCCAGGAGCTATTTTATGTACAGTGGTATGGTATCTGTTTTCGGTGGGAGTTTCGGTTTATGTCGGTTATTTTAACGGATTTTCGATGTACGGATCTCTGACTACGGTTGTACTCACGATGTTCTGGATTTATTTTTGCATGTATATCCTGCTGTTTTGTGCAGAACTTAATGGATTTTATTATAGGGAGATTGAAGATTACTGGAAAAGGATACGTGACAGGAGGCGCAGGAGATGACTGGGAAAATTTATAAAAATCTGCTTGCACAACCCAAAAGACTGCGCTATAATAAAAAAATCTGAATAACGAAATGCAGCGAAAGTGCGTATCCTGTTACTTTGTGTTATACCAGGATATCCCGAAAATCGAAACCGCTGACAGAGAGAAAAAGTGAGGCGCTGAGAGCTTTTTTAAGTAAGGTGATTTTCGGATTTCACACTGGAGCAGTCCGGGGGAAGTGTACAGGATATCCCAGGTATACGGGGATATGGTATGATAAGGTGAAATACATGCGTAGTCCGGAACGTCTATACACGTTACGTATACAGAGTGCCTGGCATATTCAGTCAGGAATCAGGGTGGTACCGCGGAACAGCTCCGTCCCTTTGGGGATGGGCTTTTTTTATGTTTATATTTAATTTAGTAAGGAGAATTCGCATATGAGAGAAAAACTGCAAAAAATCAAAGAAGAAGCTGCGCGTCAGATACATGCTTCTGAAGAACTGTCCAGGTTAAATGAAGTAAGGGTAGCTTTTCTTGGAAAAAAAGGTGAACTCACAGCTGTATTAAAAAGTATGAAAGATGTGCTGCCAGAAGACCGTCCGGCAGCAGGACGGCTTGTGAATGAAACCAGAGCGGCCATTGAAGACATGCTTGAGGAAACAAAAAAAAGACTGGAAGCAGCGGAACTAAACTTCCGGCTGAAACAGGAAGTTATTGATGTAACGCTTCCGGCAAAGAAAAACCGCATCGGGCACCGTCATCCAAATATGATTGCATTAGAAGAAGTAGAGCGCATTTTTGTCGGCATGGGCTATGAAGTAGTAGAAGGTCCTGAGGTGGAATATGACTATTATAATTTTGAAGCGTTAAATATTCCTGCCGGCCATCCGGCCAAAGATGAACAGGATACGTTCTATATTACTGACAAAATCCTGCTTCGTACGCAGACTTCGCCGGTTCAGGTACGGACAATGGAAACACGCCCGCTGCCAATCCGCATGATTGCGCCAGGCAGAGTTTTCCGCTCAGACGAAGTGGATGCGACGCATTCGCCATCCTTTCATCAGATTGAGGGCATGGTCATTGATAAAAATATTACATTTGCAGATTTAAAAGGAACACTTGCGGAGTTTGCAAAAGAACTGTTCGGTAAAGATACAAAAGTCAAATTCCGTCCGCATCATTTCCCGTTCACGGAACCGAGTGCGGAAGTAGATGTTACCTGCTTTAAATGTGGCGGAAAGGGCTGCCGTTTTTGTAAAGGCAGCGGCTGGATTGAAATCTTAGGCTGCGGCATGATTCACCCGAAAGTGCTGAAAATGAGCGGCATTGACCCGCAAGAGTATTCAGGATTTGCTTTCGGGGCAGGCTTAGAGCGGATTGCGCTGCTGAAATATGAAATTGATGATATGCGCCTTTTATATGAAAATGATGACAGGTTCCTTGCGCAGTTTTAATTACCTTCTGGCAGGACTGTTTTAATCAGCTGTAACGCTTAAAGTTAAGAAATTTGGAGGAAATAAGATGAATACTTCTTTAAAGTGGATTAAAGATATGGTTCCAGGTCTGGATGTATCTGTTCAGGAATATATAGATGCGATGACTCTTTCTGGTACAAAGGCAGAAGGGTACGAGGCTTTTGATAAAGACCTGGATAAAATTGTAGTCGGACAGATTATGAAAATCGAACCGCATCCGGATGCAGACAAGCTTGTAATCTGCACCGTGGATATCGGCAAGGACGAGCCTCTTCAGATTGTAACAGGTGCTCCGAATGTAGCCCGGGGACAGAAAGTTCCGGTTGTCTTAGACGGCGGGCGTGTGGCGGGCGGCCATGACGGCTCTAAGACAGAAGGAGGCATCAAAATCAAAAAAGGAAAATTAAGAGGCGTGGTATCTGAAGGCATGATGTGTTCAATAGAAGAGCTGGGTTCATCGAAAGATATGTACCCGGAAGCGCCGCAGGAAGGTATTTACGTATTTGCGGACAGTGCACAGATAGGAGCAGATGCAGTCAGAGAACTCGGGCTGGATGATGTATCTGTCGAATATGAAATTACTTCCAACCGTGTGGACTGCTTCAGTGTTATCGGCATAGCAAGGGAAGCAGCAGCCACATTCCGTCTGCCGTTTCTGCCGCCTCAAGTCAGGCCTTCAGGAAATGATGAAGATGTCAATGACTATATTCAGGTTCAGGTAGAAGACCAGGATTTATGTCCAAGGTATACAGCACGTGCAGTGAAAAATATAAATATCGGGCCATCTCCGGAATGGATGCAGCGCAGGCTGAAAGCTCAGGGCATCCGTCCGATTAACAATATTGTAGACATTACAAACTATGTGATGGAAGAGTACGGGCAGCCGATGCATGCTTATGATCTGGATACCATTGAGGGCAGGAAAATTATTGTGCGCAGGGCGCAGAAAGATGAAAAATTTGTAACGCTCGACGGCCAGGAACGCACGCTGGATGATTCGATACTGATGATCTGCGATGCACAAAAACCAATCGGCATTGCCGGCATCATGGGCGGTGAAAATTCCATGATTACAGATCAGGTTACTACGATGCTATTTGAGGCAGCATGTTTTGACGGAACAAATATCCGCCATTCTGCAAAAAAAATCGGAATGCGTACAGATGCTTCCGGGAAATTTGAAAAAGGTCTGGACCCGAACAATGCCATGGAAGCTATGAACCGTGCCTGCCAGCTGATTGAAGAGCTGGGTGCCGGCGAAGTGATAGGAGGAGCCGTAGATGTTTATTCCAAAGTAAAAAAAGGCAGACGGATACCGTTTGAACCGGAGAAATATAACAGGCTTCTTGGCACGCAGATTGAGCCGGAGACTATGTTAGAGTACTTTGAAAAAATTGAATTAGGATATGATAAAGATAAAGATGAAGTAATAATTCCGTCATGGAGACAGGATCTGGAATGCAGTGCAGATCTTGCAGAAGAAGTCGCAAGATTTTACGGTTATGATAAAATCGCTACGACGCTGCCGTCCGGGGAAGCAACAACAGGAAAGCTGTCCTATAAACTGCGGATTGAAGCGATTGCCAGGGATGTAGCAGAATACTGCGGATTCAGCCAGGGTATGGTATATTCTTTTGAAAGCCCGAAAGTATTTGACAGGCTTTTGATTCCGAAGGATTCCGGGCTTCGCAGAGCAGTTGTCATTTCGAATCCGCTGGGTGAAGATTTCAGCATTATGCGTACGATACCGTTAAACGGCATGCTGACTTCGCTGTCAGTGAACTATAACCGGAGAAACAAAGACGTGCGGCTGTATGAGCTTGGAAATATTTACATTCCAAAAGAACTGCCTCTGACAGATCTGCCAGATGAACGGATGCAGTTTACGCTTGGCATGTATGGTGAGGGCGACTTCTATACAATGAAAGGCGTAATTGAAGAATTTCTGCTTCAGGCCGGCATGCACAAAAAGCCGGAATATGATCCGAATGCTGAAAAACCGTTCTTTCATCCGGGCAGACAGGCAAATGTCGTGTATGACGGTACCGTGATTGGATATTTCGGTGAAATTCATCCGACAGCAGCTTTAAACTATTCGATTAAAGAGAGGGTATATGTGGCTGTTATCGATATGCTTTATATAACTGAAATGTCGAGTTTTGACCGCAAATATACCGGAATAGCAAAATTCCCGGCAGTATCCCGCGACATCAGCATGGTTTGTCCGAAACACATTCTGGCAGGGGATATCGAAAAAATAATAGAAAGCAAAGGCGGAAATTATCTTGAAAATTACCGGCTGTTTGATATTTACGAAGGAAATCAAATCAAGATTGGATTTAAGTCCATTGCTTATAAAATCACATTCCGTGCGCCGGACCGTACGCTGGATGATGAGGCTGTAAATGAACAGATGCGCCGGATTGTAAAAGCATTAGAAGAAAAAGGAATAGAGCTTAGAAAATAACGATGTTAAATATGGATGTAAAAGATTTTTATTATGAGCTGCCTAAACACCTGATTGCACAGGACCCTTTAAAAGACCGCTCCGGCTCCAGGCTGATGGTACTGGGCCGTAAAGACGGCTCGGTCCGTCACCGTGGATTCCGTGATCTTTTAGAATACCTGCATTCCGGAGACTGCCTGGTTCTTAATAATACCAAAGTCATTCCGGCAAGGCTGTTTGGAAAAAAAGAAGGTACAGATGCTGCAATCGAACTGCTGCTTTTAAAGCGCCTTTCGCACAATCAGTGGGAAACGCTTGTAAAACCCGGAAAAAAAGCAAAACCCGGAACAAAAATCATATTTGGAGACGGTCTTTTAACAGGAAATATTGTGGACATTGTGCAGGAAGGCAGCCGGGTGATTGAGTTTTCCTTTGACGGTATTTTCGAAGAGATTTTAGACAGGCTCGGGGAAATGCCGCTGCCGCCGTATATTACACACCGCCTGGAGGATAAACAGCGTTACCAGACAGTGTATGCAAAACAGGAAGGATCTGCTGCTGCACCTACAGCCGGACTTCACTTTACGCCGCAGCTGCTGGATGAGATTCGTAATAAAGGTGTGGAAATTGCTGAAGTGACGCTTCATGTGGGGCTTGGGACATTTCGGCCGGTAAAGGCAGAAAAGATTGCAGACCACCATATGCATTCGGAATTTTATCAGGTAGAACAAAAAGAAGCAGATAAAATTAACGCTGCAAAAAAGAACGGGGGCCGTATTTTTGCAGCAGGAACTACCAGTACAAGGACGCTGGAATCCATTGCGGATGAAAACGGCTTTGTCAGAGCAGCCAGCGGCTGGACACAGATTTTTATTTATCCCGGATATCAGTTTCGATGTATTGACGGGCTGATTACCAATTTTCATCTGCCAGAGTCAACACTGATTATGCTGGTAAGCGCTCTGGCCGGAAGAGAGCATGTGCTGGATGCATATGAAGAAGCGGTACGGGAACAATACCGGTTTTTCAGCTTTGGGGATGCGATGCTGATCATCTGATATACGCTGTTACATGACAGGAGGCTGCCGCATGAAGAAATATATGATTGCGGCAGTCCCTTTTTGCATATCCGAACCGCTCAGGCTTATTCCCTGTGCATAGGCATAGAAAGCATTTTCTGCTTTCGGTAAGCGGAAGGCGAAACATGGAAATGCTGCTTAAAAGCTGCCGAAAACTGGAAAGGACTTGTATAACCGACCGCCTGTGCGACTGCGGACACCGGATAGTCTGTCAGCGCCAGCAGCATAGCGCTGTGCTCCATGCGTATCGAGCGCAGATATTCGCTTGGGGAGCTGCCGTATGCTTTTTTAAAGACAGTGCTCAGATAATTCGGATGGATATGTAAAGCAGAAGCTGCTTCCTGTATTTTCAGCGGTCTGCAGTAACATGCATCCAGATAAGCCTTTGCATCTGCAGCCGGGTTCAGGCCTTTTATAAATGTGTCAGGCCCGACAGTCTGCGTTTCTAAAAGTCTGGAAAAAAGATGCATCAGGCGGCTGTTTGCTTCTAAAGATTCTGAAAATTCTGTAATACAAAAAAACTGCTCTCCCGGATAATCAGCTTCGTTATAAGAGGCGGCATTGCAAAACCTCTGGTCTGTTACGGAAAGGATAGAAAGAAACAGCTGCTCGATTTCGTCTGCAGACATTGCAAAATCGACGATCTGCCTTTCGCCAAACAGCTGGCTGAAAAAAGGACTGCGGGAATCTGCATAAAATCCAATCCAGCAGTATGTCCATGGGTCTGTATCCGAAGCCTGATAAGTACCGCAGCTTCCGGCAGGAATATAAAATGCCTGGCCGCTATGAAGCACGGTTTTCTGCGATTCTGTTTCAAATGTACCGGATCCGCGCAGTATAAAATGAATCAGGTGGTAAGGCCTCAATTGAAATCCGTAACGGTAACCTGCACGGCATGCTGATATCCCGCAGTGATTTAACTGAAAGGTAAAATATCCCGGTTTTGTCCGGTCTAAAAAAACGTCTCTGTTTCCAACCATTCGTATTCTCCCCAGTCTGTATAGTTATTTCGATATGATTTTTGAAGATTTGCTGCAATTGATTTTGGGACTATTTTAAATTAACAGATTTAAAATCAGATTTCAAATAGAAAAGAAAAAATGTGAGATTTTAATAGATATCCATGAGAATGAAGTATGTTCAGATGCAGTGTGTGTCTGATATATTTATATACAGGTATCGGTGATCCGGACGCCGGGCGGAGAAGCTTTTTCCTTTTTCTGTGATTCCAGAGAACTGTTACCGGCGTCCGGACAAACATACACTCCCGCGTGCCCCGGCACCGCATTTGGGATATTATAGGCGCAGAAGAATAATAGGAGAACATCCCATGGAAATGATTTGTGTAAAAAATCTGCATAAAGAATACCGCATCGCAAAAAAAGAAGACGGAATACGCGGCAGCCTGAAACATTTGCTCCGGCCGGAGTATGAGAAGAAAGAGGCTGTAAAAGGCATCTCTTTTACCATTGAAAAAGGAGAGAGCGTAGCTTTTCTTGGAGCAAACGGTGCCGGGAAATCTACGACAATGAAAATGTTAACAGGTATTATGAAGCCGGATGGAGGCAGTATTGAGATTATGGGGAAACATCCATTTTACTGCCGGATGGACCAGGCGAAGAAGACAGGTGTTGTTTTTGGACAAAAGACACAGCTGTGGTGGGATATTCCGGTGATTGAAACATTCCGGCTGCTTAAGGACATTTATGAAATCCCGGACGGGCAGTATCACAAAAATATGGAGCAGTTTTGCAGTATTCTGGCCCTTGAGGAAATTTTGAATCAGCCGGCACGTAAACTGTCCCTGGGCCAGCGGGTAAGGGCAGACCTGGCAGCGTCTCTGCTGCATGAGCCGCCGCTGCTTTTTCTGGATGAGCCGACAATCGGACTGGATGTGGCAGTGAGGCAGAATATTTATGAATTATTAAAAAGAATCAATCGTGAAAAACAAACGACCATACTGTTGACGAGCCATGACCTGAAAGATCTGGAATCACTCTGTACAAGACTGATTGTGTTAGAACGGGGAAACATTTTATTTGACGGCTGTATGGAACGGATTTTTGATTTTTTTGAACCGGGAATGACACTGGAACAGATTGTAATCAGGCTGTTTTCCAAAGAGAACGGGAGGCTTTCATGAAAAAATACAGAGCCTTGATAAGGTGCGGATTTTTAGACGGATGTGCCAGCCGCGGATATTTTATAACAGGAATGTTTGGAAATTTTGTGCAGACGGCCGTTATTTATTATGTCTGGAAAAGCATATTTGCATATCACGATACAGTGAATGGATTTACCTGGAACATGATGAAGCGGTATGTATTTGTTTCTTTTTTGTGCAGCAATGTATGTTCTATGGGATTTGAAATGAATACCGCCCAGCGGATTATTAAAGGAGATATCATTCTGGATCTGTTAAAGCCGCTTTCTTACCGGAACATGCTGCTTTTTCGGATGCTTGGAACAGCCGGGATGGAGTTTTTTTCAGGAGCAGTACTGACAGGAAGCCTGTATCTGGCAGTAAACGGGGTAACAGGCCTGCATCCGGTGCGGATGGTGCTGTTTTTCCTTTCCCTGCTGATGGGTGTTTTAATCAAATTCTGTATTCAGTATCTGTTTTCCCTGCTTTGTTTTTACACAGATCATGCATATGGTGTGACGAAGGCAAGGGAAGTGCTGACAAATTTCTTTTCCGGCGCAATGATTCCGCTGGATCTGTTTCCGGGTATGTTTCGAAATCTTGTCTGGCTGCTTCCGTTTCAGGGGATTTTGTATACACCATGCTGTATTTTCACGGGAATGTGTTCTATGAAAGAATGCCTGTTACGAATGCTGCTGCAGGGCGTCTGGATTCTGCTGCTGTGGCTGGCCGGTTCGATGCTTGGCAGGAAGGCTTTTGGTATAATATCTATGTATGGAGGCTGAGACAGTGAGAAAATGGAAACGGTATGGACAGCTTTATATGCACTTACAGATGCAGAATATCAGATCTCTTGCACAGTACCGGGCAGATTTTCTGATGATGATCTTTTTTACGCTGCTTTCACAGGGATGCACTCTGGCGCTGATTGGAATAATTTACAGCAATATTCCTGCAGTCGGCGGATGGGCCATGTGGGAAATTCTGATGCTTTATGGATTTTTGCTGTTTTCTGAGGGAAGTGTTAATTTCTTTTTTCAGGGAGCATGGAAAATTGCAAATATGATCCGGGAATCAGAGCTTGACCGTTTTCTTGTACGTCCGCTTCCAGCCGGACTGCAGATTCTGACGGCTAAAATAGATTTTGAAGGTCTGAATAAAATGGCAATCGCTTCTGCATTGCTGATTTTGAGCGCCAGACACTGTGAAACTGCATTCGGTCCTCTAAAATATATGCTGATGGCTGTATTTCTGGTACAGGCATGCCTGATCCGGCTGTGTATGGTATGGACTGCCAGCTGTGCGTCATTCTGGATGGAAAACGGGCGTAACAGTCTGAATTTTTTTGTAATCAGCCTGGGGGAACTGGCCAAATATCCTCTGGTGATATATCCGCCTGTTTTAAAAGGGATTTTTGGGTATCTGATACCTTATGCCTTTGTCAGCTATTATCCAGCCGGATTTCTGCTTGGAAAGGACGGAATGGAGCTGGGGGCGGCGTGTATGCCGCTTGTGTGTGCAGGAATGACAGCAGTATCATGGATTGTATTTAAAAGGGGGCTTTTAAGATATGAGAGCAGCAGCCAGAATTAAATAAAGCAGTCTGCCGCGTCAGGCTGTATGTGAAGGCCCCGCAGAAGCCGGCTGTTTCGAATGAGCAGAAAGATGCTTTTTTTAATGATTCTGTGATGGCCGGAAATTCGCCTGGTGTCGGCCTGGCGGGTTACTGCAGGCAGCAATATGCTGGATTTCCCGTAATGCCAGGCACTTTTCGTCAGGTTCCTTTTCGCTGTTGGAAGCATGCCGTGGCAGATTTGTGCAGTCAGGCAGAAATACCTCCTGCCATCCGTCACAGTGCGGCATCCGTCGATGGCATTTTCCATCAGGTTCCCGCTGAGCTTCAAATTATTTTTTCAGACACTGCAAAATTGGTTCAATATATTTTTTGTCCGAAATATCATAGGATGAAGAAATCATTTTTATCATAATCTTTTCTTCTTTTGTTTTGTGTTTTTTCGATTTAAGTGTCTTTATAAACATTTTCATCATTAATCTGGAGAGGACAGGCATTTTCTCATAGCGGAATCCGCCCGGGCAATAAAATGCTCTGACCTTTTTTCGCTCTGATTCGGTGAAATTTTTTTCAAGTGCTGTTTTAATTTCTGGATTACTGGCCGGACTTCCTCCAACGCAGAATGCAATCAGCTTCTTATCTGCCCATTTGTTTATATTTTTCTTAAACCAGCTGATTTTATGAATGCTTCCCGCACATGCCCATCCGCCAAAAATAATTGCTTCATAAGAGGCCAGGTCTTTCTTTTTAGCAGCGGATAATTCCAGGCAGTCAGCCCCCGCAGCTTTTGCGATCCATTTAGCATAACGCTTTGTAAATCCTGTTTGTGAAGTGTAAATGACGATTGTTTTCATCTGATGAGTCTCCTTCCTTTTATTTTTGAGGGCAAAAAGCCGGATGTTATACGTGCATGGGTATTTGGCGAATGCTGCGAGGGCCGGATACCCTGCAGCTTAGCTGTAATTTTGATACTTCGTTAGCCGGCAGCGTGGTAAATGACGTATTGTTCCGCTGGCATTTTTCCATCGACAGCTTGTTATGCATACAATTATAGCAGCAGACTGCCAGTATATCAATATGAATGGATGAAAATAACAGGAATTATGGAAATGGAAGGATTGCAGAAATGAATGAAAGCTCAGCAGCCAGTCAGACCAGCGGCCTGTTCCGTTTTCGTTTTTAAGAAACCGCCGCTGCCTGGCATAAATTTGAGGAAAAGCACCGCTGCATAAAAATGTTATACACTGCTATTGACAATTAGCCTACATAATGTTATCTTAAAAATGCCTGGCTTACATAATGTCGTCTTAAATCAATATCGCTTTAAAGAAGGGAGGAGATAAAGAATGATTCCACAGGTATCTGACAGCGAACTGGAGCTTATGAAAATAATCTGGGCGCATGAAGGAACGGCACTGTATGCCTGTATTATGGAGAAACTGACAAAGACAGGGCATACATGGCAGAAAAATACAGTGATTACATTGTTATCCCGCCTGGTAGAAAAAGGCCTGTTGAAAACAAAAAAAATCGGCCGGCGCAATGAATATAAAGCCATTGTGTCAGAAGAAGACTATCAGGCGTCACAGACGCAGGTGCTGCTTAACAAACTTTATGAAGGACAGGCAAAAGGTCTGATATCTACTTTAATTCAAAGGGATATGCTTACGGCCAGTGATTATGAAGAGCTGAAAAAGTTTTGGGAAAGTGAGGGAAGCGGACATGAATGAAATTTTAAATCATATTTTTAAAGTGGTCTGCTCAATGTCACTTTCCGGCTCACTCCTGATTGCTGTGATTCTGCTTATCAGGCCTGTTATAAAAAACAGGCTTAGCAGGAGGTGGCAGTATGGGATCTGGCTGGTAGCCGCTGCAAGGCTTCTGCTTCCTTTTACACCGCAGGAAAGCCTGATGGGAACATTATTTCAGACAGGGCAGACGCAGGATGATTTTCAGTTAAAAGAAGACCATGAGTTTTCAGAAAATCCTGGCTGGAGTGTTTTTATGTCTGAACCCGGGATGCAGGAAGAAGAAGGACATGGTAAGGTGCAGACTGTGTTTGTAGATGCAGTAAATATGCTCCTTACGTACCTGTGGCTGGTCTGGCTGGGTGTGGCGCTTCTTTTGCTTATGAGAAAAATTACGGTTTATCAGAGCTTTATGAACTATTTGAAAGCCGGACGCGAAGAAGTAACCGATATCAGCCAGCTGGATACGCTGGCGCAGATAGGAGAGCGGGCAGGTGTAAAGCGGCCGGTAGAGCTGTATGTAAACAGACTGGTTTCTTCACCGCTTCTGGCAGGATTTTTGCATCCTGCTATTGTACTGCCGGATGCGGAACTGCCGGAACCGGATTTTTCGTATACTATACTGCATGAGCTGATGCATTATAAACAGCGGGATATGTTTTACAAGTGGCTGGTACAGGCTGTCATATGCATACACTGGTTTAATCCGCTTGTGTGGCTGATGGGACAAAAGATGAATCAGGACTGTGAGCTGGCCTGTGATGAGGCAGTTATTCAAAAACTGGATGCACAGCAGCGCCGTGCCTATGGGAATACTCTGCTGCATGCAGCAGGGGCTGGGAGAAACTGTAAAAATGCACTGGCATCTGTAATGCTGACCGAAAGTGCTCATTTATTAATAGAAAGGATGCAGGCGATTATGAATTATAAGAAAAAATCAGGACTTACAATGCTTTTATCTGCCGTGCTTACGGCATCGATGGTAACAGGAGCTGCAGCTGCAGGCACAGCAGCTTACGGGCATACAGTTCCAGCTGAGAATACAGATGAATCATTCACATTCAAAAGCAGGGGCAGCACAGCAGATGAAACGCAAAATGATGTTTCTTCAAATACGCAGCAGGCAGAACAATATTACAAAACGGATAATTTGAATGCCTTTGGCAGCGTATTTGCAGTTATGGATAAAGACAGCCGGAAATCCTGGATGAAGAGATTTTACCGTGATAAAAATACGGCATTTTTTGCAGCATGTCTGGAAGAACTGGATCAAGACAGCCCGCTCATCGAGGCTTTTGCAAAAACGGCTTATAAGAATAACAATATCAGCTTTTTTATGATTCTGACTGGCTATATGAATCAGAAGACGCTAAAGAACTGGCTGAATCAGGCAGAAGAAGATCAGAAATATTCATTTGTAAAGGTGCTCAGAGAACTGCTGGACGATGAATGGAGTGAGGAGGATAGAAAGATACTGGCAGAATATGAAAAACACGGTATCACGAAAAAGGGAAAATCATATTACTATAATGGAAAGCTGATTCATGTTTTTCTGGATATCCGTAAAGACAGTTCTTTTTACAGACTGGAAATGAATCCAAAGGGAAGCGTGAATGTTAAGGTTACGCGTGATGCAGACGGAACAATCAAAAGTGTGGGACGCATGAGTGATACACAGGCAGAGAAGCTGTTTTATGGTGAAGATTATTAATGAAGACACGCTTAGATAAATAGATGTTACCCGGACGCCGGGCGGAGAAACTTTTTCCTTTTTCTGTTCCGCTTACGAACAGTAAGAAATTCTA
>CAJTVR010000091.1:0-6027 GCA_910580075.1 uncultured Eubacterium sp.
ACTGCCTGCCGCATTTGTTACAGTCCTGATCCAGCCATCTTACTTTCTGCAATCGTTCTCCACCTTCCTTTCTTCCTTGTTAATATTTTCTATCCTTATAAGCCCTCCGGCTTCCGGACAGCAAAAAACAGGAATGACCTCACTGATATTTCCGGCGTCCACAGTTTCCTGTGAACCAGCGTCATTCCTGCTCTAAAAAGAGATGATTAAATTTTCCAAAACAAAAACCAGCGGTATGTCACCATAGGGCGTAGTGATACTGCTGGCACGGTCATACAAACTTAACAGCGTGTGCAATGCGGGGTTATGCCGCATACAGATATTTCTGCCTGTATCTCCATAAAAGGATGTGCACAAAAATCAATTACAAGGGAAGTGTAACACAAAATATAGAATCAGTCAACAAACTAAAACTATATATAGTATAAAGGAAAATAAAAAATTTCTGATTCTTGCAGAAATATCTGGTTTTCACCCTATTTTATTATTATATAGGTCATTTAAAAAGATGCCATAGAACGTACATTGACAATTTCATAGCATGGTACTGGGAGTCATACAGGTGCATGGGACAGGTCTGCCGTAAAAAGCCAGCCCCTGCTTGATCGTTGCACAGCACGGCCTGAAAATACGCGGCGGGAACCCCGGCGCAGGAAGTGGCCCAGGGCACCATGCGAAACCAAACATATTTTTTAGAATTAGAACATCTTGTTTTTATTTTTTTGTTGAAGTGGCTGGCCTTGATTTCGTAAGATATATAGGTAAGGAACCGTAGGCTCTTTCCAGCCACACAGAAAGGAGGTCACTGTGGCGGAACATACAAGCAAAACTCTGAAAGCCGATCCAGAAAAAAGGAGCTATTCTGTTGCGGAAGCAGCAGAGATATTGGGAGTCAGCAAACGCTCGGTATACAATCTCTGCGCTGCGGAAGCTTTTAAAACGGTACGCATCGGCAAAAAACTGCGTATCTCCAGAAGATCCTTTGATGAATGGCTTGATGGGAACAGTAAAGCATAAAAGGAAAGGAGCCTGCACATATGGCATCAATTCAAAAAAGAGGAAAAAAACATGCTGTCGTTTATACCTATACAGACCAGGAAGGACAGAAAAGACAGAAATGGGAAACTTTCAGTACCAAGGCTGAAGCACGGAAAAGGAAATCAGCTGTGGAAGCCGAACTTGATAACGGGACTTTTATACCGCCAAATACTACTACAGTGGAAAATTTTTTAAAGGAATTCGTGGAACTTTATGGAGAAAAGCGGTGGGGTCTTTCAATCTATGCCAGCAATACGGCACTCATCAACAATTATATCAATCCGTTGATTGGAAGCCTGGTTGTCCAGGATATCAACAAAAAGACTGTGGATAAATTTATCCAGCAGCTTCAGAAGACCGCTCCTGTAAACACCCCGTATCGGCATGCAAAAACAGAATTTGTAACGCCATGCACCATTGAGAAGGTTATTAAACTTCTGCGGTGCGCTTTCCACCAGGCAGTCCGTTGGGATATGATTGGTAAGAACCCATTTGAAGATGCTGACCTGCCGAAACGGGAAAAGAAAGTCCGGGCCATATGGACGGCAGACATCATCCGCCAGGCCCTTGACAACTGCCAGGACGGGAAACTGTATATTGCAATCAACCTGGCCTTTGCCTGCTCCATGCGGATGGGGGAGATCACCGGCCTGACCTGGGACTGCCTCCATATCGCAGATGATGATATCGTAAACGATGACGCACATGTATGGATTGAAAAAGAACTTACCAGGGTAGACCAGCGGGCCATAGACGCACTCGGGGAAAAGGACATCCTTTTCGTGTTTCCGAGGCTGATGGGCAGCAAATCATCCACCAGGCTTGTCCTGAAAAAACCAAAGACAGAAAGCAGCATCCGCAAGGTTTGGCTTCCTAAGACCCTTGCCCTTATCCTGCGTGACTGGAAGGAAAAACAGGACAGGCTGAAAGAATTCATGGGGCCGGACTACACGGACTACAATCTGGTACTGGCACAGGAAACGGGAAGGCCCTGCGAGGACCGCATCATAGGCAACCAGTTTGAACGCCTTAAAAAATCTGCCGGACTGCCCAATGTAGTGTTCCATTCCCTGCGCCATTCCAGTACGACCTATAAGCTGAAGCTGAACAAGGGAGATCTGAAAGCTACCCAGGGAGACACGGGACATGCGCAAATCGATATGATTACGGAAATCTATGCACACATTCTGGATGAAGACCGGAAAATCAATGCACAGAAATTTGAGACGGCTTTTTATTCCAATCCTGATATGCGCCCTGTGGAGCGCAGCCTCCAGGGCGAGGGAAACAGCTCCGTTCCGAATCCGGATGCCATGATGAAACAGCTGGAATCTGCCCCACAGCTTATGGACGCATTTACCCAGAAATTCATTGAGCAGTACGGAGAGCAGATCATGACGCAGCTTGCGAAAAAAATGCTCGGTACATGAAACGTCACAAGACGACACAAGAAGCAACCAGAGTACACAACGGGACATCTTATTGAACAAAAAACGTTCAATAAGCGAGAATTAGCAGAATGATTAGCAGACCTTGTTTTTCCCGCAAGGGGGTTTTAATCCATTTCGGACTTCCCCTACAGGCGGCAGGTCGAAAATAAGGTTATGAAAGGAGGGCATGTTGGAATCCCTGAAGGAACAAAAATGCCGCAACCCTTGAAGTTACGGCATTTCAGCGTCCCCGAGAAGATTTGAACTTCCGACCCCACGCTTAGGAGGCGTGTGCTCTATCCAACTGAGCTACGAGGACTTGTATGAAAAACTTGCTAATAGGCAAGTGATTCAGCTATGAAATTGTTGATTCTACGTTGCTCCGGCAAACGAACACCTACCACTTAGGAGGCGTGTGCTCTATCCAGCTGAGCTACGAGGACTTGTATGAAAAACCTGCTAATACGCAAGTCATTCAGCGATGAAACTATTGATTTTACGTTACCCTGGCAATCGGCCTCCAACTGCTCAGAAAACGTTCTCTCTATCCAGCTGCAGGCAGAAACCTGACTGCATTTTCCATACACCTGTTTCAATCGCACTAAGCATAGTATAATAACTATCCATAAATTTGTCAACTGTTTTTTGCATTTTGCCATCATGAAAAGACAGTTACCGTAACCGTTCAGACAATCCGGCCTGTGACATACAAAAATTCATGAAAAATTCCTTCGCAATGGAATTTTTACATTCCCGAATCACGTTCTTACGGCCTTTGCAGCTGAGTGCAAAGGCCGTAAGAACTGTTACCAGGTACACCTGACAGCCATTATTGATCTATACATCCGCCTGCCATCCACGGCATACTGCCTCTGCCGTCCGGGCAGCCTCCTCTTTTCCGCCCCAGAACATATCTATATCGTGATACTCAAAAATACCTGCATAACAATTCATTAAAGCATAAAAAATCCGGTAAATCTGACGCCGCATTTTCCTTTCCGGCCTGTAAAAGTCCTCCTCACAAATACCCGCGCCCTGTAAGACGGCCGGTATGTTCATCCATGGTGCTGCCCATTCAAAGTCCTCATCCCCAAAAACGGCCCGGTCAGCATCAATAACTGTTTTTAAATACGGCCTGCCATCCCTGCATGCAGTCATGACATTTCCTTCCCACAAATCCGTATGCAGAAGATGTGCTATCCTGATTTCATTCAGCAGTGTTTCATGATCCAGAAAAGCATGCAGAATACCGCCGGCTTCCTGCCTGGACATATGCTGCCCTCTGACCAGAGCATCTGTGATTTCCTCCGCTTCCCGTATAAGACATTCTGCCCAGGAATATGTATGCCTTTCTGTAAGAATGCGTGAAACAAATCCAAACCTGTTATCTGTCAGTGTATGAAGATTCGCGGCATAAGCGCCAATCTGTTCAAACAGTTCACCCTTCTGCCCGTTTAAAAGCCCGGCGTCCAGCATGACAGACCCTGAAATATATTTCATAATCATATAGTCACGGTTTACCAGGCTGCGGGAAGTATCGCATACAAGCACATCCGGACATGTAATCTCCCGTTCTTTGCAGAGACTGTATACATAATATTCTGCCTCCATCAGATGTTCTTCAAATCCCATAAGCAGATGTCTGTTTACCGGTCCGAATCTGATTACATATATCTGATCAGCACACTGGACTTTATATATTGTATTAAACAGGCCGCCGCTCATTAACTGCGCCGGACATGACAAATCTTTATGAAGTTTTTCTGCAAATATTTGTTGTATCAGCGATGTATCTTCTTCCTGAAATAAGCAGGATTTTCTGTTCATTTCATTGATTCCTCCGCATCAGACAGTTCTGCAGCTGTCCAGCGGGACAAAAATCCCTGGGACAGCTGCAGTCTGTCAGTCATAAGCTTCTATTTCGATGCTTTCCACTCATCTATCTGTTTTTGCATTTCTTCAATTACTTTATCAATTCCGGTAGCCTGCAGCTTCTCCTGTAATTTTGGCAGATATTCTTCCGGATCAACGCTGCCAGTATACAGAGATTTGCCAAACTCATCCAGTACGTTTCCAAATCCGGCTACTTCTGTGCTGACTGGTTCCAGATCAAAATCAAATCCAAATGACGGCGCATCTACTGAAGATTCATTAAACTCTTTAAATGTCGCCCACTTATCCACTGGCTCGTTTGCAAGTACATAAGTATTGAACAGGCCGCCCTGTACCCAGTAAGAAACGGAGTAATTTTTCCTTGTTTCCTCATTCAGCTTGATTTTGTTTTCATATACATACGGCTTGCCTTCAGCTGCTGCTGCCTCGTCAGCCGGAACTTCCACTTTATCCCAGTGTTCGCCTTCGATACCGTAATTTAACAGGTTTCTCAGATATTCGTCCGAGTTAATCAGATCCAGAAGAGCTACTGCTTTTTCCGGATGCTTGGTCTGTGCATTAATTGCTGTCAGCGCACCGCGGGCAGAAAGGTTCGTTACATAAGTGTCCATAATCGGTGTTGCCACAACCTCATAGCCGAGGTCTTTTCCCCATACAAGTTCTGCAAACGGCTGTCCGTCACCCTTTGTTACAAAACGTTTGATCGACTTATCATCTGAAGCTGTTGCAGCATCTTTGTTGATATAGCCATCCAGATAATACTTGCGCATGGTTGCAAGCGTGGATTTCATTTTTTCTGTTTCAAACACATTTTTTACAGTCAGTGTGTCATCACCGTATTCAATTCCGACCGGGTTCTGGATTAAATCCATGTAAATCGGTGCGGAATAGCTGCTGGTCAGATACATCGGCACAACATCCGGCTCATTTTCCTTAATCAGTTTCAGCCATGGCTCCAGATCTTCCAGACTGTGGATGTCTTCTACAGGAACATTGTATTTATCTACATATTCTTTCGTAAATACCCACATAGGCATGCTGCCGATTTCTTTCTCGCTCGGAACGCCGTAAGTCTTACCCTGTACTTTTGCAGCTTCCCAGAAACGAGCGTCAATATTTTTATACATTTCTGTGTCTTTAATATAATCATCTATCTGTAAAAATGCCCCTTTGTTGGCATTCTGCAGATAATTGTTTGCCCATGAGCAGGTAAAGCATAAATCCCAGTCATCGCCTGTGTTAATTACAACCTGCATCTTCTGGTCGTAATCACCCCAGCCTGCTGTATTGATTCTCAGCTTTACACCGATTTTTTCCCCTATATATTCATTCACCTTTTCTAAAACCCGGTCCTGGTCTTTCTGGGCATCGCCAATCTGCCACCAGGTCAGTTCGACAATTTCATCTCCCCCAGCATTCGTTTCAGCCTTCTTGCCGCCGCACCCGGTTAACATGGATGCTGACAGAATAGCTGCAAGCCCTGCTGCTGCAAAACGCTTGAACATTTTCCATTTCATAATCATATCCTCCTCATAATATGTTTACTTTTTTACAAATAAGATTACTCTTCTATAAAGTTTACTTTTTTACAAATAAGCCTGTTCTTTTATAGTAAATTTACTTTTTTACAAAAGCTTACTCTTTTATAATAAGTTTACTCTCTTAT
>CAJTVR010000091.1:6127-18420 GCA_910580075.1 uncultured Eubacterium sp.
GACAAGTTTACTCTCTTATGACAAGTTTACTCTCTTATGACAAGTTTACTCTCTTATGACAAGTTTACTCTCTTTAAGTAAACTTACTTTTTTAAGACAAGTTTATTCTTTTACAGCACCGACTGTCAGTCCGTTTACAAAATATCTCTGGAAGAACGGATAAGCAAATATAATCGGCAGTGTAGAAATTACTACGATTGCCATTTTAATTGTCTCTTTCGGCATATTTGCCGCTACCGCAATACCGTCCACGCCCATCGTAGCCTTGTTATTCGCAAGCCAGTCAATTGAGCTTTCAATCTGAATCAGCAGATACTGCAGCGGAATCAGGCTCTTGTCATCCATATACATCATGGCATTGAACCAGTCATTCCAGTAGCCAAGTGTCAGGAACAGTCCAATCGTTGCAAGTCCCGGAAGTGCCATCGGAATAACGATCTGGAAAAATACTCTCCACTCCGATGCGCCGTCAATTTTAGCCGATTCAATTACGGCATCCGGAATACTCGTCTTAAAGAACGTCCGCAGCACAATAATGTTAAACGAATTCAGACAAAGCGGAAGAATAAGAGCCCACAGTGTATCTTTTAACATCATAACTTTGGTTACAATTAAGTAGTTTGCAATCATACCGCCGCTAAACAGCATCGGAATGGTAATGACTGTTGTAAAAAATTTACGGAACGCATATGATTTTCTTGATAATGCATACGCATATGTACCTGTCAGCAGAAGACCGATGATCGTTCCTGTAATTGTGACCAGTATCGTCACGCCGTAACTTCTGATGATATTTTCACCAGCGCTGATAATATATTCATACGCATACAGACTCAGTTTTTCCGGAATAAACCGGTATCCGTTCATGGTCAGCGACTGCTCATCTGTAATCGAAATAATAATAACAAAGATAAACGGAATAACACAAATCAGAGACAGCGTTGCCAGAATTACATTAAATAAGATATTGGTCGGTGTCTTAATCTGGTTATACCGGCATTCTTCCGCTTCTATTTTCTTAATCTGCTTTTCCAGTTTTCTTTTTGATAGTGCTTTCTCAGCCACAGTTTTCCTCCTTTCTAGAATAATGCATTCTCACTGTCTACTTTAGATACGATTTTGTTTGCTATCATAATCAGAACAAATCCGACGGTTGACTGGAATAATGCAGCCGCAGAACTCATACCGATTTCGCCGCTTGTCTTTAATGCACGGAAAATGTATGTATCCAGTACGTTCGTTACCGGATAAAGCGGGCCGGAGTTTTTCGGCAACTGGTAAAACAGACCGAAATCAGCTTTGAAGATTCCGCCGACGGACATAATCAGCAGAATAGTAATAACCGGTTTTAATAAAGGCAGTGTAATGTATTTAATCTGCTGCCATTTTGTTGCACCGTCTAATACAGCCGCTTCATAATATGTTTTGTCAATACCGCAGATCGAAGCAAGGTATACAACCGTATTGTAGCCCATTCCTTTCCACTGGCTCATGAAAATAATGATAAACGGCCAGAACTTCGTTTCCGTATACCACGAAACCGCTTCGCCTCCAAACTGCTGGATGACTGCATTAAAGTAACCTTTTTCCGGATTCAGGAATGCAAAAACACAGTAGCTTACAACAACCCATGACAGAAAATAAGGCAGAAACATGGAACTTTGGTAAATCTTCATCATTCCTTTGTTTTTAATCTCGTTCAAAAGCAGTGCAAGCACAACCGGCACCGCTACGCCCAGGATAATAAATGTCAGATTATAAAGCACTGTGTTTCTTACGATAATCCACGCGTCTCCGCTGCTGAACAGGAACTTAAAATTGTCAAACCAGACCGTTTCACTCGTAAACAGATTGTAGAAAAATCCGTCTCCCGACAGCCGGAATTTCTTAAATGCTACCAGAATACCGAATAATGGCAGGTACGCAAAAAATAAAAACCATATGGCCCCGGGCATGCTTAAAATCAGCAGTTCTTTGTTTGCTGCAAGCTGTTTTAGGAAACCTCCTTTCGGCTTTTGAGCCTTGTTTGCTGGAACACTCAATTTTTACCCCTCCTTTTTGCATGCTGCACATATTATTTTTCGTTTCGTCAATGTGCAGTGCGTTTTTCATGTAATATAACTATACCATTGTGCACTTTTCATGAAAAGTTGAAAACTTTTAGGTTCGGTGTACAAATTACAGATAAATTTCTCCATCATACCGTGTAAAAATGAAACAAAAAAACAGGGGCTGGCGCACGAAGCAAAACATATACAAGATACCGTATAAAAGAAAAATTTAAACAGACTGTATCTTATATCATTTTCTTAATGCGGCCGCCCCTGGCCGTTTTTCTATATATATTAATATTTTTTCATTTCCCGCATCGACGCCGGAGATACCCCGTAACACTGCTTAAATTTCCGGTAGAAATAACTTGTGTCCGGATATCCCGCCTGTTTTGCAATATCATTGATCTTCATATTTGTATTCAGAATCAGGTCTTTTGCAATGCTGTTTTTCGTATTGCTTAAATACTGCGCAAACGAATACCCGGTTTCTTTCTGGAAAATCTGCCCAAGATAAGAAGCATTCATATGGTATTTATAAGCCAGCGTCTTTAAATTCATATCTTCTTTGTAATTACGCTGCACCTCAGCAATAATCTGCCGCACGACTGGTGTATACTGGGAATCTCCCTCGTGCATGCACGCAATGATTTCAGTAATTTCCGAAACAAATGCAGCTTTTATTCCATGAATATCGTCTGCCCCGAAAATCGTTTCGATCAGCTCTGTCAGATCATGAAACCTTACAGACTTTAATTTGTACTCTTTTTTAATATCTTCAAGCAGCACTGCCATCTTAACCGCCACCTGATACAATGCGCCTGCAGAAGCATCTTTACGGATATTGTTGATAAACAAATCTTCCATGTAATCCACTGCCAGGTCTTTTTCTTTTTTCAAAATCAGTTTGCGCAGTTTATCCTCATCCATGCGTATGGACTCTGTCCGGCGGCTCTCTGTCTGGCTCTGGCTGATGCAGCTGCCGTAGCCTTCAATTAACAGATATTTCTGCAGTTTTCTCGCCGACTGGTATGATTTTGGAAGCTGCTCAAAGTGCTGGAAAGACGGTCCTGTGCCTATAAAAGTCATCACCTCAAAGCTGCTGTCTATCTGGTTTTGCAGTTCTGCAAAATACTCAGCCGCCTGCGCTTCATCCATACATTCCTCCGACAGAATCAAAAGCAGGCTGTCCGGCGGAAGATGCACGGCGCGCAGTCTGATATCTTTTTTCATTTCCAGTATTACATCCGTAATCTTTGTTTCTTTCAGCCCGTCCATGTTCCATTTCATAACAGCCGCATGGTAATTTCCGCTCTCCTTTAACCCAAGCATCCCGGCAAACTTTCCGCATTCTTCCTTTGGTGACTTTCCATTTAAAAAATGCATCCACTGTGCTTTTTCATCAATATACTGGATTTTTTTCTTATCCATCTCCTCCAGCTTCTGCACCGTTTCCTGCAGCTGGCGTTTCAGTTCTTCTTCGTCAATCGGTTTTAAAATATAGTTTTCAACCCCCAGACGGATTGCCTCTCTTGCATAATCGAATTCATCATATCCAGTCAGGATAATAAAGCGGACCTGTTCTTCTTTTTCCCGGATTTTTCGAAGCAGTGTCAGCCCGTCCATCTCCGGCATGCTGATATCTGTGACCACAATATGCACCGGTTCCTGCTCCCACATCTGAAGTGCCTCTGTCCCGTCATGCGCCAGATGCACAACCTCAAGCCCCAGCTGCTCCCAGTCCAGTATATTTCTGATCCCTTGTAAAATAAGCTCCTCATCCTCAACAATCATTACCTTTTTCATCCCGCTCTCTCCTTCCCCTCATCTGGAGCTGTGCTATGCATATCTTATTATATTTTTTTCCTGCTTCTTTATTTCATTGCTTTACTGCCTGCTGCGGGTTTTTCTTTTCCCTGTTCCACGCCGCCCCCCTCCTCCGTCACTGCCGGCTGAAAACGCAGAATAACCCGCAGCCCTCCCTGAGGCCCTGTTTCTATACGGATCCCGTACGCTCTGCCATAAACGGCTTTCAGCCTCCGGTTCACGTTTGCAATTCCAATGGACGACTGCTTTTCCATCGAATCCTGTTCCAGTTCCCGGTTCTTTGCCGCAATCTCAGCTTCCGTCATCCCCCTGCCGTTATCCTCTGCCACAATCTGGTAACAGCCCTTTTTCTCCACTTTTATTTTGATATAGTTATCTTCTTCTTTCATGCGGATGCCGTGTATAAAATAATTTTCTACGACAGGCTGCAGCACAAATTTGATGACAGGCACCTTCAGATATTCGTCCGGGCATTCGATTACAGAATAGAACTGGTTCTGATAACGGAATTCAAAAAGCTCCATATACTGCTTGCAGTAATGCAGCTCCTGTGCCATCGTAATGACATCTGCTTCCTTAATCTGTGCCCGGAATGTAACAGCCAGACTATAGAGCATTTTCCCCACTTCCCGGTCTCCGTTACAGATTGCTTTCATTCTGATCGCCTCCAGCGTATTATATAAAAAATGCGGATTAATCTGGCTCTGGAGTGTCTCCATCTCTGCATTTTTCTGTTCAATCTCTGCCAGATAACGCTTTTTTATATGCTCCTCCAGATTAATGCACATCTGGTTAAAACACCCGGAAATCACATCCAGTTCGTCGCCGTTTTTATCCAGCGGAATACGCACATCCAGGTTTCCGTCCATAACCCTGGCCATGCCGTCTATAATCCGGTTCAGTCTCCAGGCCAGCTGCTGCAGATGATACCTTACCAAAAGCCCGCCCAGCAAAGCCACCGCAATCCCGGTAAAGATAATCATAAAGACAGCCGGAGCAGGCACTTTCGATGCCTCATTCTTTTTCAAATAGCTAAGCGTATGGTACTGCGCGTTCTCTGTCTGGATCACATACGCTTCCAGCCTGTTTTCCAGCCTTTCTTTCTCAGTTACTTTTAAAATATCTTCTGCCGGATATTCATCTGCTGAATTATATACCTCTGTCCCGGAATCATTGTATACCATCAGCTGTGCGCGTGAATAATACTGCCAGATACTCTCAAACCGGATGCTGCGGAATCCTAAAATCATGCACCCTTTGACCTGCATCGACTGCGGATTGCGAATCTCCTTTAAATAAGAAAAGTAATTTTTATCCGCCAGATTATCATTTGCAAACCGCTGCTTGAAATCTGTGCTGGCATTTCTCCGGTAGCTTCTTCCATCTCTGGTATATTCCGTAAATTCCCCCCGCTCGTAACTATACAGCGTAATGTGGTTCAGGCTGCTGTACGCCTGAAATGCATTCTGAAAAAATTTATCGATTCCTTTGTATTCAATATTTTTATTTTCGCTGTATATATTCAGCCGGTAACGCAGATAATCCTGCGGCTCGTCAGACATATAATGCAGTACGTCCTTTAATTCCATATTCGATTTATACAAATCTTCATGAATGTATTCTGCAATTTCAGACGTATCTTCCAGATATGTCTGAGCCGCTTCACTCATCATCTCTGTATAATTCATGTTCTGCTCCAAAAACCTGTTTTTTGTACTCGAGTAAAAATAAATGACTAGTGCGGATATGGCACAGAGCAGAATAGCTGTATAGATGCAGAACAATTTGCTGTACAGCTGTTTTGAACCTTTCCTGTCCATAATAATTCCTCAATTCCACAAAAAGGAAATGCAGCCGTCACCCTTCTGCATTTCCCTGACTCATGTTTATTTACTTTCTAACTCACGCATAACTCCCTGATTCATAAACATCACGAGAAATCCGTACACACTCCCCATAAACAGCACCGCCGTGCCTGCTGCGATTTCAAATACGGCCAGCATGAATCCGAATGCCGCAAGATTGCCAAGTGTCAGCACAGGTTTGGCAATCAGCAGGACAGCCGCAGTTTTCGCTGTCTGAAGGCTGCTCATTTCATAACGGCTCGCAAGCATATATAAATTCGGCGTAACAAGTACTGTTAATACAAATAATATCACAAATATAACCGCAAGCGGAAGAATTCTTATTTGTATTGAAAAAAATTCAATATTTGTCCAAAACATCAGAATCAGCAGCAGCTGTACAGCCCCCATTCCTGCCTTCTGCAAAAAGCCGCTGCTATAACCCTTCCAGTAATCACGCAGTGCGCCTGTTTCCGTGCCGCTGATCAGACGGTTCATTGCATACATAACTGCAGAAAGAGCCGGAGCCATCGGAACAAGACACAGCAGAAACAAAGGAAGGCACTCCCGAATCTGCGCAGTGCCTATAAACAGCAGAAACAAAAGTACCGGAATATTCGAAACGAGAAACAGCAGGTTTACAATAAAAAAATAACACACTTTCTCACAGAATCCGAGCACTTTTTCTATGTTAAACAATTCTCCCATAACCATCACCTATTCCTTTCTTCTGATGATTCCTGCCTCCTGCAGGCGGCACACTCTCCGGCTGGTTTTCGATCAGTTTACAGCTGCTGCGGGGCATCCGGCTTCAAACAGTCATGAATATAAATACAGGAAACAGCCAAAGCTGTCTGATTGCTGTATCAATATACTTTACGAAAACCAGCCGGGGACTGTGCCGCCTGGAGCAGGGAAAGCCTGGCCTGTCCCCGCGTGCCTGTATAAGAATGTCAGAAGCCTTTCTAACTCTGCTCCGGCAACAGGACACGCGCAGCATACATGCAGCTCAGCCAAGCAGACACGGCCTGTCCGTTCAGCTGCAAAACAGAAAAGCAAAATGATTGGAGATTCTTACATTCTGCAGCCACAGCATGGGGACGGGCAGGCTTTCCCCGCTCCAGGCGGCACAGTCTTTGCGGCCGTCAGCTAAAAATAACATCCTTCCTAATGTCATGCCAGCCGGACGCCGGATAGAGAATAAACGTCCGGCTGCCTGGCGTTCTGACAGTCTATATTTCTAACAGAATTGTCTTAATTTCATATGCATGCAGTTCTACACAGATCTCATCCGACGCAAATGCCGTAACCGCACGCTCCCGCAAATCGCATTCTGCCCATGCCTTCCAGGAAAATCCGGTCTTTACCGTCACCTGCTGCCTTGATCCGGCAAATTCATGGAAGCGGATTACCAGATACCTGCCGTCTTCTGACTTTTTCACAGCATCCAGTTCAATCTGATCATTATCAAATGATAAGAAGCTGTCATAGGAAAGAGCACTCTGTCCGTTTACCGCCAGCATCGGCTGGTTTAATGCAAATGCTTCCTGAACAGTCCTGCCTTCTACAAAATCTCCTTTATGCGGAAGCAGCGAGTAGGTAAATACATGTTCACCCTGATCCTGCAGATAATCAGGATTGGTACCGGCACGCAGCAGGGAAATCCGCATCACATTGTCTTTGATATCATGGCCGTATTTGCAGTCATTTAAAAGACTGACGCCGTAATCTCTTTCAGACAGATCTGCCCAGCGGTGTGCCACTGTTTCGAATTTTGCCATATCCCAGCTCGTATTCCAGTGGTTCGGGCGTCTTACATTGCCGTACTGCACGTCAAAGGTTCCGTATGTGGTACGTACGTCTGCCGGAAATGCTGCTTTTAAAAGCTGGTGCTGTTCATGGAAATCTACATCCGTCTTAAAATCAATTCTGCGGCTTGTGCTGTATAAAATCATATCCTGGCGGATATAAGAATTCATATATTTCCATTCCATATGAACAGTTAAGCGCAGCGGCCCTGTCTGTGTGATTTCAAAAACCGTAAGCTGTACAATTTCGCGCATCTTTTCCTGATAAAAAATATCAATGTCCCATGCATCGTTATCCAGCGGCTTGTCTTCAAACACCTGCAGTACATTTCCCCTCTGCCCCTGCGGGAGCACATCGCGGGAATATGTTTTATCATATAATTTTGCAATCTGTCCGTACTGGTTTAAGGAAATCTGGTAATACGGCGTTTCGATTTCCCTGCCATTGACTGTAAATACAGAATTTGGCATATCCTGCCTGGCAGCTTCAAACACAATTGTTTTTGTCCCCATCGCCGGAACGTCTCTGACTTCTACATAAGTCACGCCGTGTCCTTTCTGCGAAACCAGCTCGTTTCCGTCTGCATCCCGGTAAATACCTTCCGCTTCGCCTTCCAGAGTCACGATCTCATTTAAATTCCAGCCGGAAGCATTGACGACCGTGTATGTGTTTTCTTTCTGCACAAACAGGTTCTGGCATGCCTGCTGTTCTACGCTGCGGGCTGTTTTTTCTATAAATTTATAATCTTCTCTTGCATCCTCATATACTTCATGAATTGAAGAACCCGGGATAATATCATGAAACTGGTTTGTCAGGATGTGTTTCCATCCTTTTGTCAGCTGCTCCTGCTGCGCCTTTTCAATACTGCCTGCCAGAAGGGCATCCATAACCGTCAGCCATTCTGTCCTGCGGTAAAGCAGTTCCATTTTGCGGTTCATGCGTTTGTTATAACCCTGGCTTGTATACGTGCCGCGGTGATATTCCAGATACAGCTCTCCGTCCCATGTATGGATGTACTGGTCTGTATGTTCCACAGTATCCTGCAGTTTCTGGAAATATTCCCGTGCCGTAGATATTTTTACATTTGGAAGACCCGGGATTTTATCCAGCCTCCTGCGGTACTCGAGCATATCACGGTTCACGCCGCCGCCCCCGTCGCCAAATCCAAAGGAAATCAAGAGGTCTTTATTCAGCTGTTTGTCACGGTAAGAGTCCCATACCCCTTTTACCGTTCTTGGAAACAGCTTGCCGTTATAGGTATAAAACCACGAATCTCTCGGATTGCATGGTTCCGGTGTCGTAATAAAATGGGTCAGTACCTCGCTGCCGTCAATTCCTTTCCAGATAAATGTATCATGCGGCATCCGGTTGTACTGGTTCCAGCTGATTTTGGTCGTCATAAACGTATCGATTCCGGCCTTTTTCAAAATCTGCGGCAGTGCCCAGGAATAACCGAATACATCCGGAAGCCACAGATAATGGACATCTTTGCCAAACTCATCCATGAGAAATCTGCTGCCGAGCAGAATCTGCCTGGTCAGCGATTCCCCGCTTGTCAGATTGCAGTCTGCTTCCACCCACATAGCGCCGTCTGCTTCCCAGCGTCCTTCTGCGACCCTTTTTTTGATACTTTCATAAATCTCCGGAAACTCTTCCTTCATATACTCGTACAGCTGCGGCTGGGTCTGGAGGAAAATATATTCCGGATACAGCTCCATCAGGCGCAGAACCGTCGAAAACGACCGGGAACATTTTTCCCTTGTATGTTTTAACCTCCACAGCCATGCCGTATCGATATGGGTATGCCCCACACAGTATACGTGAATCATGGAATGTTTATCCATGGAATCTATGCTTTCATTCAGCGCATCGTCCGCCTGATGCAGCGACTCATAAAAAGTCCCGCTGCCCGGAGCAGACCAGTCAATACAGTGGCAGGCACCGTCAAGCGCTTTTAACAGCTCCTGCTTTTCCGGCTGGGAATCATCCAGCTCCAGTATCGTCTGGTGTACCATAGACGCCATATAATAAAAATCATCCGTTTTTTCATCCAGCCAGGCCAGATCTGCACGTGCAATCTTATGTTCCTGTTCTGCCGGAATCCCGCCGCCTTCCAGGCCGGACCACAGACGAATCGAAAGATCCACATCCGTTCCGCAGAGTGTGTCATCCAAAAATACCTCTTTATGATTTACATCCACACCCTGGTACATCACTCCGTTTACATAGAGCATCGATTCAAAACCAGAATTATTTCCTGCGCCTGTATTGCCAAAATCAAATACACAGACGACTTTTTTTCCTTTCCATTCAGACGGCACAGAAATGACTTTATGAAGCCATAAATAACGGTCTCTTCCCTTCCATGTCTCTCCTGTTTTTATCGTTTCGCATGCCTGAAAGGACGGAATCTTCGGATTCACTGCCCTCTGGCAGTCTTCAGCTGCTTCAAAACTTTCAAATCCTATCACATCCCTGTAACGGTATGGCTCTGTTTCGCTGATTCGTCTTTCTAATTTTCTTTCTGTTAAAAACATACTGTCCTCCTTGAACTGCTGTCCGGCCCGTGTTTTTGAAGCGGGGAATTTCTATATTTCATATGATGTCATTCTATGATATGCCCGTAAAATTATCAATTCTGAGAATTCTAGTTTTTATGAACATTTTTCAGAATGCTAAATCAGGCTGCTGCATTTCTCCTGGCAGAACCGTCTTTCTTATATCAAAAGGCCGGGATAACGCGATCCCGGCCATATAGAGTATTTATCTTCTCTCTTTTTCTCTTTTTGCAAGGTAAGGCATAATCATGCCCAGTGCTGTGAGCACTACCGGAGTAATGATATTCAGCGCCATTGTAAACATATCTGTTGAATACATACCCAGTATACAGCATGCTGCCGTCAGTACAAAACACCATGCACCAAAAAATTTGGCAACGGCCTGGTTTTTTACAAACCGGTACTCTGCAGGTATTGTATCATACGCTTTTCGAAGTGCCAGATAAGCAACAAATACCCATAAGTAACGAAGCGGCATACATACAGAATTCAGTTTTGTAAGCTGTGCCAGTACAGCCGCTGCTCCTGGTACAAACGACTGGATCAGAATAATACTTCCTGATAATGCAATAATCAGCTTGATTCCGTTTACATATGCTCCGTTTTCATTTCTCTTAAGCATCACGCTTGGAACAAATTCTCTGGCATCTTCATTATCCAGCAGCATGCGCAGCGGTGCATCAATGCTGACTACCAGTACTGCAAACTGGCCAATCATATTACAAAGTGCATACAGTACTAAAAGGAAATCCCCCAGCCCGTAATACTGGCCCAGTTTCTGGAATGCCCAGTAAGAGCCGTTCGATACATAGGAATTAAACACATCCCCGCTGCTGTTAATCACTGTCGGGTCAAACATCATGCCCATGGCTATCGTTCCAAGAATCGCACACACTACAACCATAACGGCAAGCATAATCATGCCTTTTGGAAACCCTTTTGCCGGCTTTTCTACTTTATTAACATACGGAGAAATCTTCTCACATCCTCCGACTGCAAATACAAGAATGGACAGAGATGTAAAATAGCCTGCATTAAACTGCGGAATCAGGTTCTTAATACTGAAATCCATAGAGACGAATCCGCCGTTTGGATTAATTGCCGGAGCTGCAAACATCATGATAATGTACAAAATAGACATGATAAACATACTGGTTCCCGCAATAGATGCCAGTTTCTTAAGAGGATTGAGTCCCTTGCTTGCTACCCAGCAGAAAAATAAAAAGACTGCCAGTGTCGCCAGCTGTACACCGATGGTCGGAAACGTATCATATGTCTCCGCATTACGGAATACTGCCCAGCTGAGAGCTTTCAATCCGCCGCTGCCTTTGCTGGCAATATAAGTAATATGGCATGCCCAGTAAGTCCATCCTGCATAGTATGCAAGTTTTGGTCCCATTGTATTATGAATCCAGGAACTGACACCGCCGCCGGATGTCTTAAACGCAGAGCCAAGCTCCCCGACCATCAGCGTATACGGTACAAAATAAAGTACAAACATTAAAATCCAGCTGAAAATTACCTGAATTCCGTTAAAATATACAAAACCGTTTAATACATTTCCAAATCCCCACACACCTGAAAATGCAATAAACGCCAGTGTATACCAGGTCATCTTTTTTGAATCTTTCATTATGTTTCCTCCAATGTTCTTTTATTCAATTTCCATATCAATATGGATAATTATGGATGACTTATGTCAAAAATGCACGCTGCCTGCCAGATGACAGGCATATATTTGCATAAGTCAGTAATCAATATAACATATAAATCTGCTATTTTCAACAATATATTTTAAAATCCAGGTATATCCGTTTTCCGGATACTCAGGCTCTGCAGAATCTGGATGTATGGAAATTTATCATTGGCCGGAAGGTATGAGTTATCCGATAAGTATAGATTAACCGGACGCTGGGAAGAATTTCTATAGATCTGTCCGGCTTCCAGCTGTCTGTGACAGAGCAAACGTCCTGCTCTGCCTGGCTGTGGAAAGAGAAACATCATGCTGGCAGACCGCAGCACAAAAGCGGCTGACGGCCGGCAGTGGAAGAATACACATCCAGCTTCCGTGTTTTCGGAATATGTCTGGAAAATAGCATCCAGGCAGACATATAAGTTAAGTTCATCCAGTACCAGCCGGGGCGGAGACACTTTTTCCTTTTTCTGTGACTCCGGAGAACAGTTAGAAATTCTTAATTTTCTGC
>CAJTVR010000092.1 GCA_910580075.1 uncultured Eubacterium sp.
GGTCCGTCCGCTGCCACAGCCTTGAAGCAGAAAATTTAGAAGTTCTTACAGTTCGCAGGCGGAACAGAAAAAGGAAAAAGTTTCACTTCCCGGCGTCCGGGTAATCCATACTTTCCCGGCAATCCAAATTTTCCCAAAGGCCATCACCCTCTATCTGTCATGCCATCACCCAGATCAGCGCACCCCCATTGCCAGGCAGATTCATCACAAGTTTCTCTTTCGCAGTCTTAAACTCCGTGCTTTCATGAAACTCCAGCCCTTTTCCAGGCCCCTGGTCCCAGCTGATCGATGCCTCCAGCACATCCAGTGTCTTTTTAACAGGAAACGGAAGCGGTATTTCCAGATGTGCCGGTTCATCGTCCATATTTAATATAGTGATCACAGCCGTCTTTCTCAAAACTCTTCCAAATGCAAACTGTTTCTGTGTCACCAGAAGCTGCTGATAGCTGCCAAACGAAAGTTCCGGAAACTGATGTCTGGCCCGCCCCAGCAGACAGTGCAGGTACGTAATTTCATCCTGCGTATAAGCATTCTTATAATTCCACAGCTCCAGCGAATTCTTTTGAACTTCCTCACTGTCTTTATCCTGATACTGCCTGGAAAATTCTGACCCGCAGTACAAAGAAGGCGTCCCGTAAACTGTATACATCAGCAGTGCAATGAGCTTGCGGTGTTCCATATGATTCAGCTTTTCATAAATATGTGATACATCATGATTATCTGCAAATATATACAGTTTTGTATACGGACAGAGTTCCTCCACACCGCGCAGAAGATGTGCAATCAGCGGATAGTTTCCATTATTATGAGCAGATATAAATGCACTCTGCAGTTCATTGTTTGGTGCGCTGTGAAGCATTTTATCATTTACCCAGCGTCCGTATTCACGGTCAGGAAGTTCTCCGGCCATCCAGAAACCAGGCTTCATGCTTACTGCTGTTTTTCTTAATTCTTTAATAAAATCATAATCCATCTCATCAATGGCATTGATGCGGATCCCATCGATATCAAATTCATGAATCCAGTAACGCACCGTGTCAAAATGATAATCATGCAGCCACGGACTTAAAATGTTCAGCTTCACAAGCCGCATATACCCGCCCCATTTTTCATACTGGAATCCATCACCGTACTCATTATCGCCGGAAAAATTTACATTTGAAAACCACTCCCTGTATGCAGATTTTTTTCCGTTGTTCCTCAAATGCTGAAATGCAAAGAAGCTGCGGCCGACATGGTTAAATACTGCATCTACAACCACCTTGATTCCCAATTCATGACATTTAGCCACCCATTGTTTGAAATCCTCATTTTTTCCAAGCCTCTTGTCTATTCTGTAATAATCGGTAATGCCATGCCCCTGCATTTCTGCTTTAAAAACCGGTCCGATATATATGGCATTACAGCCCATTTTCTTTGCATGTTCCGCCCATTTTGTCAGTTTATGAAACTGGTAACCATCTGATTCAATGCTCTCATGTTCACAGCCGCACAGGCTGAGCGAATGAATATGGTAAAATACTGCACTGTCATACCAAGCCATTTTAGAAATCTCCACTTCTTATAGTTCTTTTTTATTTTAAGCCGCATCCTGCCGTTTAAGCAAACATCGATACAGACCCTGTATGGCGGCCGTTAATCACATAATACGCAGCTTCATGTTCCTGACGCACATAAATCTCCACTTCATGAATAGCCGTACTTGAATGGATTGCCGTATATTTTTCCTCAACCCTGTTAATAATGCTGTCACAGTCACACTGCCTTCCACGGTATTCAAAAATAAGCCTGCGTTCTACCGCACTGTTCCAGCTGATTTTTCCGCTCAGTCCGCTGCTGTCATATACATCATTTTTTGAATCCCACAGGTTTACATAAGACTGAATTTCCCGGTTAGCCACATAATAGGCTCTGCCATCTTCCGGTTTTATGTATACTTCAATCTCTGTCAGCGGCTCTGCACATCTTGCACTTCCTTCATAATAAGCCTTTTCTACAAGCCTCGTCAGGTTAATCTCCTTTTCATAGTACTGTAAATACATACGAAGCGTTGCCTCTGAATTTACCATTACTTTTCCCTCCCATTTATCCCTTGATACAATACTGCCATTTCTTACTCTCTATTTTAGTACATTTATTACAATTTGTACACCCGGATTATGGTTTTTTCTGCTAAATCAACCAATAAAAATCATAAAGAACGGTGGTGTTTTTGTGATTTCATTCATCTTATCACGAATCTTCCAGTGAAACAAGACCCTTTGCCAGAAAAGCAGCCGCACCGCTGCCCCGGGACGCAAAATTTCTCTGTAAACCTATTGACTTTTTTTCATATAGTGATAAACTTCTGTTGATATTTAGTTAACAAATATTTCATACTCTTTACCAGCATTTTATATTTACATAATATTAAGGAGGAATAAAAATGTCACTCGCACAAATTTTAGCGACAGCTATATTTGTCATTATGTTCATCATGATAGTTCTGGACAAAATCGAACGGCAGTATGTAACGCTTGGCTGCGGACTGCTGACACTCGTGCTTGTATTCGGCATTGTTATGAGAAACCCTGACGCGATATTCGAAACACTGAATATCCGCAGCATCTTCACGCTGGAATTCTGGTATGCTGCCAGCGAATCTTCAGAATCATCCAGCGGTATCAACTGGGCAACGATCATATTTATTGCAGGCATGATGATTATGGTAGAAGGAATGGCCAAAGCCGGATTTTTCCGCTGGCTGTGCATGAGGCTGGCCAAACTTGTCAATTACAGGCCTATCCCGCTGTTTGTCGCTTTTATGGTAATGTCTTCGATCCTTGCTATGTTTATTGACAGCATTACTGTAATTCTGTTTTTAGCTGCGGTCACCGTAGAACTGGCAAAACTGTTAAAGTTCAACCCGGTTCCTATGATATTGTCAGAAATCTTCTGTGCAAATCTGGGCGGTTCTGCAACGATGTGCGGGGATCCGCCTAATATTATTATCGGTACTTCGTTAGGCTATTCTTTCAGTGACTTTTTAACAAATACCGGACTGATTGCTGCTGTCAGCCTGGTTCTTGTCATTATTTATTTTTATTTTGTTTTTCATAAAGAATTAGAAACAGCAGAGCACAACGGCATTGATCCAGGCACAATGCCTGACCCGAAAGAGGCTGTTAAAAATAAAAAAGATTTTACCATCAGCTGTGCCATTTTTGCATGTGCAGTCGTAATGCTTGTAACACATGCCCAGACCGGCCTGACTGTTGCTTTTATCGGCACTGCTATTTCCGTCGTTACACTGATTGCTTTTGCCAGATATATCCCGGAACTGATGTCAAAGATAGACTATAAAACACTCCTTTTCTTCATCGGTTTATTTATGGTTGTCGGTGGTCTGGAACAGACAGGCATTTTGGAAATCATTGCCGGATTTATCGGAAAAGTAAGCAAGGGTAATTTAAAACTGATGATTGCCATTATTATCTGGGTATCTGCTGTAGCAAGTGCATTTGTAGACAATATCCCATTTGCAGCAACTATGATCCCGGTCATTAAGAGCCTGGCTGCCACACAGGGCGTAGACCTGGAAACATTAGCCTGGGCATTGTCTATGGGAACTGATATCGGCGGCAGCGCAACTCCGATTGGAGCTTCTGCAAATGTTGTCGGAACTTCCGTAGCCGCCAAAAACGGTTATATCATCGGATGGGGAAAGTACTGCCAGTCAGCAGCCCCGGCTACCATTATTGTAGTCACCGTATCCATGATTATGATTTTTATCCGTTACTGTTAGTTCCTGATTATGAACTCATTGAAAGAAAGGAGCGCATCCATGGCACAGACAATTATTTCAGTCAGCCGTGAATTCGGCAGCGGAGGCCATATTATCGCCGAAAAAATCGCAAAAGATCACGGACTGAAATTTTACGACAGACATCTTCTTGATGAAATCGCATATGAAAACAACGTTAAAGTAGAAGTTCTGGAAAAATATGATGAAAAACCAAGAAATGCATTTCTTTCCAGAAGAGTCGGCGCATTTTCCAATTCTATGGAAGAAATACTTGCAGAAATGCAGTTTGACTATATCCGCAAAAAGGCGGACAGCGGAGAATCCTTTGTCATTGTAGGACGCTGTGCAGAAACCGTTCTGACCGGCCATACAGGACTGATTTCTATTTTTGTAGTAGGCGATGACGAAGCAAAATTAAAGCGTGTAGAAGAAGTTTACCATCTAAACTCCAATGAAGCGATTCTGAAAATGAAACGGCATGATAAAAAGCGCAGACAGTATCATAACCGTCATTCCAGTTTTCGCTGGGGTGATTCCAGAAATTACGATTTATGTATTAACAGCAGCAAACTTGGATTAGACAGAACAGCAGAAGCGTTAGAAGACTATATCCATGCAAGAATCAGCCAGATGTAAATTCTCTTTCCATCCTGAACCGGATTTAAAAGGGAGCTGGCGCATGAAAGAAAAAGCGTACAGGATACGGGTGAATCAGTGCAATACTCCGTATCCTGTACGCTTTTTTATTTACGAAAATAATAATTATCATCCTGCTGCACATATCCAAAACTCGGATGTGTCCTTTTCAGCGTCAGATAGAGCGCTGCATTTGTCAGTATCTGGTATGGCCCTGCATAAAAAATCCCCACAAGCCCAAGCGTAACTGCCGACAGCAGATTCCATCCAAAAAATGATAAATCCAGTACAAACGTCTCCCATTTATTTCCCATCATCATCTCTTTGCTAATGCGAAATGCTTCATAAGAAGCCATATCCGGATATTCAGCCATCAGATACGGCACCATCCGGTATTCATAGGACTTTATAATACCAGGAATGACAAACAGCAGCGTCCATAAAGCTGTGTATAAACCTCTGAGAAACATTGTTTTTACAATGTTACTGTAACAGTTTTTAAATGCAAATGCCATTTCCTGATATTCCGGTTTTACCTGCCTGGCCAGTGTCATATACCGCTTGCATCCGACCTCCAGCGGATTGAACAGAAACACTTTTAAGAGAATCGTGACAGCCCACATTCCCACAGCCACAACTGCCGCGAGTCCGAGAAACGGCAGTATATAGGTGACAAGATCATTTACAAGACTGTATTCATCATAATAGCCATAAAATCCGTTCCCGTATGAATCCCTCCAGTCCCTCGCAGCATTTGCGCCTCCGCTGCTGCGTCCAAGGCCGCCAGAGACAATTGCATGAACAAAAGCCACCAGTACAAACGGCCAGTAATTCATCCTTAATAAAGATTTTGAATCCTCTTTTAATTCTACTCTATTCCACATATCTTTCATTCCTTCTTTCCAGCATGTTCAGGCTGATACAGAGAATCTTCTGATTCTTCGGAAGAATCCCTGTCTTGTGCCGTCTGTCATTCCTGCTGCCCGGGATACAGCTGCATGCAGGTAAAATTTCACCGGCTGCGGCCTGCGTGTCCCTTACAGTCTCGTTACTACAAAGATATCATAAATTGCTTTTATCGCCTGTTCAAAATCTTCGTTGCTAACCCCGATGATAACATTCAGTTCGGAAGAACCCTGATCAATCATCCTGACATTGACATTTGCATGTGCCAGTGCAGAAAAAATCCTTCCTGCCGTACCGCGTGTGCTCTTCATGCCGCGGCCTACAACCGCAATCAGTGCCAGATCTGCCTCCAGATCAATGCTGTCCGGTTCTGCCAGACGATGAATGGCAGATAATACACTCTGCTCTTTGCCTTCAAACTCCTCCTGGTGCACAAAGACTGTAAATGTATCAATCCCAGACGGCGTGTGTTCAAATGAAATCTGATTCTCTTCAAACGCAGCCAGCACTTTGCGTCCAAAACCGATTTCAGAATTCATCATGTCTTTTTCAATATTGACTGCTACAAATCCCTTTTTCCCGGCAATTCCGGTAATCGTGTACTCCGGTTTCTGACAGGTGCTTTCTACAATAAATGTCCCCGGATCTTCCGGTTCATTTGTATTTTTAATATTAATCGGTATGCCTTCTCTGCGTACCGGAAAGATTGCATCCTCATGAAGCACTGCCGCTCCCATATAAGAAAGTTCCCGCAGTTCCTTATATGTGATTACTTTAATCCCTTTCGGGTTTTCAATAATTCCAGGATCTGCAACTAAAAATCCCGATACATCCGTCCAGTTTTCATACAGGTCGGCCTTGCATGCTTTTGCTACGACAGAGCCTGTGATATCAGAGCCCCCGCGTGAAAACGTCTTTACATGTCCATTTTCCTGTGCTCCGTAAAATCCAGGAATTACAGCAGTCTGGCTCTTTTTTAAACGTTCCCTTAATATTTTGTTTGTTGTATCCGCATCAAAACTGCCGTCCTTTCGAAAACGGACCACTTCTGCAGCGTCAATGAATTCAAATCCTGTATAGCGGGACATAATCAGGCCGTTTAAATATTCCCCTCTGGATGCGGCATAATCAATACCGGCTTTCTGGATGAAATTTTCTTCAATTACTTTAAACTCTTCATCCAGGCTCATATTCAGCTTTAACCCGTTAATAATTTCATTATATCTTGCACGGATTTTACGAAGCAGCGGCTTAAATTCACCTTCAGCCTCTGCCAGTGCATAACATTCGTACAGCATATCCGTTACTTTTACGTCATTTTTATGACGCTTTCCCGGCGCACTCGGTACAACATATCTGCGTTTTTTATCCGCATTCACAATATCTTTCACTTTGCGAAACTGCTCCGCACTCGCCAGAGAGCTGCCTCCAAATTTCACAACTTTAATCATAACTTAATCCTCCATTTAATTAATTCCGTGAAACTCATTCTCACGCATATATTCCTGCGCTTCATCCAGAATTTCATCTAAATCGTCATCACCCACATCCACCTGATGCGGCTGTTTCCTATAAAATATATCATACATGACAGGAATAATAAAGAGGGTCATGAAAGTTGCATACAATAAACCTCCTACAACTACAATCGCCATTCCGCGTCCCATGGAATTTCCAGCCTGTCTGCTGAAAATCATCATGCTCATTGAAAGAATCGTCGTCAGCGCCGTCATAAGAATCGGACGCATCCTTGTTTTTCCGGTTGCAATCAGCGCTTCACGCCTTCCCATGCCTCCAATGCGAAGCTGATTTACATAATCTACAAACACAATGCCGTTATTTACTACTGTTCCCATCAGAATTGTAAATCCGAGCAGGCTCATCAAAGACAGCTGTTCCTTAAATGCCAGAAGCCCCAGCAGGCCTCCGGTAAAGGCCAGCGGAATTGTAAACAATACGATAAACGGCGATAACAGACTCTGAAACTGCGCTACCATAACCAGATAAATAAGCAGGAAGCCAAGCGCCATCAGCTGCATCATCTGGCTGACCATGTCGTTTACCTGGTCGCTTTCTCCGCCAATTTCAATCGTATACCCGTCTTCCAGTTCAAAATCACGCAGCTTTTTATTCAGCTCCCTTGTCAGCAGTGTGGTATTAAAACCTTCCATTGTGTCTGCTGTGACCGTAATATAATGGGACTGGTTTTCACGGGATACCGAAGCAAGCCCTTTCCCATACTGCATCTCTGCGAAATCGCCCAGTTTATATATCTTTTCCTCCGTTGTTCCGTCTTCTTTTGGAACAGACGCCTCCAGCTCCATTTCCATTAGGTTATCTTTATTTAACAGCTCCGTTTCATCCACAATCTGTACTGTCATATCCGTATCACCGACACTCATTGTCACGGAATCTTTTTCTGTTGTAAGCCTTGCAGATAATGTACTGTAAATCTGTGCAACTGTCAGCCCTTTTTTCATCGCCTTGTCTTTGTTTATAATCAGATGAATTTCTTCGGCACCGTCTTCCTGTCCGTTCGAAATATTGTCAAAACCTTCCACCTGCTCCACGATTTTTTGTACATCTCCGCTGATTTCTAACAGCTTTTCCATACTGTCCCCGTATATATTCAGGGACAGGCCGCTGCCCATCATCGCCGTCATATCGCCCATTGCAGAGGATGAGACGGAAATCTCACAGTCAAGCCCTTGCGAAGCTTCTTCGATCTTATCAGAAATTTCCCGTATTTTATGTATATCCCTGATGTCTTCATCTAATAAAATCGCGAATGAATAATTCAGAAAATTTTCTCCTCCTGCACCCGCTCCAAGCATGCTTGATGTACTGCTGCCATCCATAGCTCCTACTGTCGCTACGCCGTCCACAGAAAGCACTGCCTCCATAACCTGGTCTGCTGTCCGGAATGCATCTTCTTTTTCCGTCTCTTCCGGAACCGACACGGATACTGAAATCTGCTCTCCGGTCATCTCAGGAAGCATCGTAATCCCCATCTGCATAACCTGACGGATACAAATCACTAACAGCAGAATTGCAAGCGACAGAGGAATTATTTTTATTTTCAGGCAGAATCCGAGAATCGTTCCATATATTTCCTGGATCTTTTCAAACCACGGATATCTTTTTTCTTTTGTATTTTGTAAAATAATCGAGCCTGCGGTCGGTACCACCGTAAGCGCTACAATTAATGATGCCGTAAGCGCATACGAAATCGTCATGGCAAACGGAACCATCAGCTGGGCCACCATGCCTGTTGTAAATATCATCGGCAGGAACACACAGACCGTTGTCAGTGTTGAAGAAATAATCGGCCCTGCCACCTGTTTTGCACCCTGAACCGCAGCCCTTGGAGCAGAAATGCCATGATTGCGGATACGGTAAATATTTTCTATTACTACAATCGAATTATCCACCAGCATGCCGATGGCAAGCCCGAGTCCGGCCAGCGTCATAATATTAATCGAAATATCTGAAAAATACATGATTAAAATTGCAAACAGCACTGAAAACGGAATGCTGAAGGCTACCACAAGCGTAGGCTTTGCGTCCTTAAAAAACAGCACAAGCACAAGTACAGCCAGAAGTGCCCCGGAAATCATACTCTGCAGGATACTGTCTATAAACATCGTAATATAGTCGCCCTGGTTCATAATCGCGGTTATGCTTAAGCCTTCATAGTCTTTTTCCAGCTTTTCAATCGCCTTTTCACAGGTTTTGGCTACATCCGAGGTACTCGCCGTGCTTCCTTTAAAAATCGACAGCAGAATCCCTTCTTCGCCGTTTGTTTTTGCATAATTTTCCCCGGCATTATCAATCACGGTGATATCCGCCACATCTGACATTCTGACATTTCCAGCTCCCGGCAGCCTGCACAGAAGCATTTCTTCTAAATTTTCCACACTGTCATAATGCTCGCCGACTTTAATCAGCCACTGGTTCTCAGAATCTGCCTTTCCATCCCGGATATAGCCTGCAGGCATGGAAAAATCCTGTGCCGTAACCAGCTGTGAAAGTGTATCCATATTCACAAGGCTGCTTATATTTGCATTATCAAGTGCCGCCTTTTTAGACTGGCGGTATTGTTTCTTCGCTTCTTTTAATTCCTCTTTAGCCCCTTCCAGTTCTTTTTCAGAGCTTTCAATGCCGGACAGGCCATTGGCCATCTGTGCATCTCCTGACGCAAACGAGACTGCCGCATCAAAGCTGCCGCTGTTTGCTTCTTTATAGCGCTGGTCAATCTGGTCCATCTGGCTGTTCACCTGTTTTACAGCCTGCTCCACTGCCAGAATCTGTGTTTCAAGATTCGCAAGTCCTGTTTCAATCTGAGGCAGACGTTTGGTCACCACATCCGAAAGCTGCTGCAGGTTATCATACGTCAGCTCTTTGATCTGGTCTCCGAGCCCCATCTGGGCCGCCCACTGCACAAAAGCCTCAAACTGTTCCGGATTTGCAAGCGCATCGTCAATGTCTGACGGAATTGTAATTCCAGCTAACTGTGCCGGCTGGGACAGGGCCGCATGAGCGGTCCCGAAAGCACCGTTAATTTCATTATATGTATCCTCGATATGATTATCATCATAAGCTTTTTTTTCCGCTTCCAGCCCGGCTTTCGATGCACGCAGACTGGTCAGGTTTGCCTCATAGGCTGCTTTAGCAGCCTGGGCCTGGTCAAGCGCCAGACTTGCCTCTGCAAGCTGCCTGGATGTTTCTGACTGCTTTTTCTTCAAATCACTCTGCTTTTTTTCCAGTTCGCTTTTTGCATCGGCTAACTGCTTCTGGCCGTCTTCCAGCTGTGTCTGGGCATCTTCGATCTGTTTTCTGGCCTCTTTGAGTTTTTCATTTGTTTCATCCAGTATTTTGTCATTGATTCTGTTAATCTTTTTTTCATTTAAGCGTACTTCTACTGTCTTTTCCACACTGCCGACTGCCGTAACGCTGGCTACGCCGTCCTGGCGTTCAAAATAAGGTTTAATCACCTCTTCAGTAAAATCGGAAATTTCGTAAATATCTTTCCCTTCATAGCTGACGGTTGTATACATCGTCGCCATCATATCCATAGAAAGCTCCAGCAGATTCGGCGTGCCGCAGATTTCCGGCAGTTCCAGCTGATTCAGCTGTGCCGTTACTTTTACCATTGCAGAGTCCATATTTGTATCTTCCACAAATTCCAGCGTAATCATGCTGTAATTTTCTGCACTGACACTTGTAATATTCTCTACACCGGTAACCGTTCCGAGAGCCTGCTCCATCGGTGCCGTTACTTCACTTTCTACTTTTTCAGGACTTGCCCCTGGATCAGTTGTAATAATCATCAGATACGGAAGGCTCATATCCGGCAGCAGATCTGTTTTCATCCGCATCAGGCTGACCACTCCAATGACCATTACCGCAATCACCGCTACAAAAATTGTGAACGGCTTTTTTACACAATATTTCGTCATTTTCCTTTCTCCTTATTCTGCTTTGATTTCCCGGCTGAATTGTATTCCTTTACATTTCCTTTTTTTCACGCGCGCGGTTTTCTGCTATATATGCTTCAAAACGTTCCGCGTAATAGTTTAGTATCAGCTCCCTGGGAAAACCAGCTTCCTGTACTGCCGGCATGGAATGATCTGCATTAGCGACATCTGTCATATAATGCGCATCGCTGTTCATAATGACTGGCACCTCATATTTTTCACACATCTTTAATATAGAAAGAATATTTTCTTTTACATTTTTCCTGGTCGGCGACCGCAGGGAATTATTGTTAATTTCCAAAAGTGTGTGATATTCTCTGGATGCCTGTACCAGCTGTTCATAATCCAGCGGGCAGTTACTGTCGTCCGGGTGGCCGATAATATCTATTTTAGGATTTTTCATAGCATTTATGACCGCTGCCGTATTCTGCTGCCTGGTTCCGATCGGATACAGATTTCCATGAATACTGGCAATCCGAAGGTCCAGCCTTTCCAGAATCCTGTCCGGCAAATCAATAGTACCCTCATAGTCCATAATGTTCAGCTCCGCTCCAAGCATCAGCTTCACACCATACATTTCCCTTGGCACAACACGCAGATTCACAAAATAAAGATCGTCACATGTCCCAGGCATATTGTGTGCATGTTCTGTAATTCCCAGTATCTTAAGCCCCTTTTTCGAAGCTGCCCGGGCCATTTCTGTTATTGTACCATAGGCGTGGCCGCTTGCTATTGTATGTGTATGCACATCCAGTTCGAATTTCATTGTTTTTCCTCTTCTTTCTTTTTCTATAAAAGTATGTGCTTATGATTATTTTTATGGTGTATTGCTTTAATAATATACCGCATTTTGCAGGGTACGTCTATTTTTTTGACAGGATTTTATAAAATATTAAGATATCTGAAGGGAAAGTTTAGAAATGTAAAAACATTTTACAATGCAGGCTCTGGCATGATATAGTTATAGCGGTAAAGAGATGCAGGAAACAGAAAAAACGGATATCAGGAACAGGAGCGTTACAGTATGAACAGACAGTTTATCCAGAGCATATCCATCAGCTGGGATAAAATCAGTAAAGACAGTTATCTTAGAAATATTGAATCAATTCGCAGCCTTCACACGCTGCCGGTTACGAAACCTGTTACATTTTTTGCAGGAGAAAACGGCAGCGGAAAATCCACGCTGTTAGAGGCTGCTGCCATTGCATGCGGTTTTAATCCGGAAGGAGGCACAAAGAATTACAGTTTTTCTACCTATGATTCTCATTCACCGCTGCATGATGCGCTGCGTATTTCCAGAGGCGTGCGGACCCCGGGCTGGGGATATTTTTTAAGAGCGGAAAGCTTTTATAATGTGGCCTCAAAAGAAGAAGAATATGCAGATCCCTTGCACCCGTCAGAACATTTTCATGAAAAATCCCACGGTGAGAGTTTCCTTGCTGTCGCGCAAAAGCAGCTGCGGCCTGACGGGCTGTATTTTCTGGACGAACCGGAAGCTGCTCTGTCACCGCAGAGACAGTTAACACTTTTGCTTGAAATCTATGAATGTGCAAAACAGGATTCGCAGTTTTTTATCGTTACCCATTCTCCGATCCTGTTAGGACTCCCTGGCGCAGAGATTCTTTCCTTTGACGGCGGAAAGATTCATCCCTGTAAATATGAGGAAACGGACAGCTATCAGCTGACAGAGATGTTTATCAATAATAGAAAACAGCTGCTGGAACGGCTGCTGGGCGAATAGCATTGCAATGCGGAAAGAACTTGAAGCTGCCGCTTTGGTTCTTTCCTGTTTCTATTGCCATTCTTATTTTAACAACCCAAACAGTATATAACCTTTTATCAGTTTCTGGTACTTAGTTTATTCTGCCCATTCGTAAAGAACAATTTTCTCATTATATTGATCCCATCCTATTTTTTTGTCTGATTGAAGCCTGCCAATTACAATATAACTTTTTACTCCTTGTTTCTTTGCAAATGACTCTATTGCACTCATAGAAAAATTACCCTTTAAAACAAAGTCTTTGTATTCTCTTGCATTCATCAAAATATCTCTTGCATAAATATCTGCCTTTGCTTCAGCATCACTTTGTGTAGAATTAAAATCAATAAATCTTTGATTTATATCACCATTAATAATATGACCGATTTCATGGAATAAAGTAAACCAGAATATATCCGCTCTTTTTTTCCTTATCGTCATACATAATATTAGTTTTTCATCTTCCGTCTTTTTTATAAATCCCTGTACTGGAGCACCCTTAAAATGTTTTACAATTTTAAAAGCTATGCCACATTGAGAAAAAATCTCTTCCAGCTTACCTTGAACTATATTTATACCTTCAAACATAAGTTTTTTTATATCAGGTATAAACCGCTTTAGCAGGGATATATTTAATTCCCCTGATACAGTTATTTTTTTTGTTACTAATTCACATATTCTTTGCCATGCATATAGGACATAAACATCTACATTAATATTAGTATTAACCTGCGCCCGGTATGCCGCATTATACGTTATTTTAGGAATAGCTGTCAGATTACTTACTGCTAAAACTTTACGCAAACGCAATATTCTTTCAGCTTCATTGGCATTTTCATCTAATAGTTTTCTCGCCACAAAATATTCCATAATTTGTTTTAGTGGTTTTAAAACGGCTAATTCTTCTTCTGTAATATTGTTCACTTCTTCAAATTCCAAAAGTTCTCTATCATAATTTGCCTGGAGATTAATCCAAAAACCGGCATCAATCCCCAATGCGTACTCTAATTTTTTTGCAAATGCTACAGAAATATTTTTTTGTCCTTTTACAACCGTACTGATGTGCTTTTCTGTCATTCCTGTACGTACCGATAATTCCTTCTGGGACATTTCCCTGTCCCTTAATATTTCTGCCAATGTTTCTCCAGGATGTATGATTAGGTCAGGGGATAATCCAATTATTCTTTGCTCTTTTGCCATGATAGTCCACCACTCCTTTAATTTGTACTGTATCACAGTTTTTTAATGATTCAGGTGATGTATCTCTTACAATTGGTTTAATCACCAGTCTCCAATTTGCAGTAACATGCACACCATAACAACCTTCCAGCCCTGTCAATGAATGCGTTTTCCCCAGCCCTGTCATTTGAAATATATAAAAATTATCGGCCGCTTTTAATTGATCATATCTTTTTTTCACTGCACGGGTCAGTTCCGAACCGATCAATTTCTTCATTAACCCCTTAGGCATTTGTATTTGACACAAATCTTCAAACAACTCTCTTACCGAATTATCTTCATATGTGATTTGCAACAGATCACCTCATTACCTTTTGTGTTTTGATCACCATCTCTTTATTTATTACCCAAACGGTTAATTTTATTATGACATTCTTTTTTTCCTATGTCAAGCTACTATTTATATTTCTAATAGAATCCTCCCTTCTGTCCTTTTCCAAAGTATACCACATTTTTACCTGGCAGTGAACGATACGTTTATGGTATTTTGTGATAATATGTGATAAAATAGCATAAGCATAAAAAGTCAGATATACCGCAGAAGACTGACGGGCATCAAAACTACAGCTGAAACTAATCTGCGGGATATCCGGCCCCGCAGCATTCGCCAGATGCCTGTACAGGCACACTGCCCGCAAACAAATAGAAAAGAAAACCTGATTTAAACTTTGAATTAAACTTTACATACAGAAAGGAACTTCATGACAGCTGATTTTTCACAGGGAAAGATATCTGAAAACATTATCAGGCAGGCAGTGCCACTGACTCTGGCACAGCTTGTACAGCTGCTATACAGTATTGTTGACCGCATCTATATCGGGCATCTGCCCGGGGCCGGCAATATGGCGTTAACCGGAATCGGACTGACTTTTCCAGTGATTACGATTACAGCAGCTTTTACAAATCTTTTTGGTACTGGCGGGACACCGTTATTTTCCATTGCCAGAGGCCGGAAAGAAGATCTTCGTGCCAGGCAGATTATGGGAAATGTATGTTCCCTGCTGCTTGGCTCCTCTGTGCTCCTGTTCCTTTTCTGCTCTCTGCTGCGAAAACCCATTCTGTACCTGTTTGGTGCAAGCGACGCTTCCTATATATATGCTGATGCATATCTGCAGATTTATATGACAGGTACTATATTTTCCATGCTGGCGTCCGGGATGAATGGTTTTATCAATGCCCAGGGATTCCCTGGAACCGGCATGCTTACGACGATCATCGGTGCCGTATTGAATCTGGTGCTTGACCCTCTTTTCATTTTTACGCTGCATATGGGTGTGCGGGGAGCAGCGCTTGCTACAGTCATCAGCCAGGCTGTATCAGGAATCTGGGTCATCCGTTTTCTGACTGGAAAGAAAGCTCTGCTGCGTATTCAGAAAGCGGACCTGAAGCTGAACCCCGGGCTTGTCCGTGAAATTGTATCCCTCGGTACTTCGGGCTTTATTGTGCAGGCTACAAATGCACTTGTACAGATTGTCTGCAACACTTCTCTGCAGCATTATGGCGGGGATTTGTATGTAGGCATTATGGCTGTGCTGAATTCTGTAAGAGAACTTTTATCCCTTCCCGTTATGGGTATTACAAACGGAAGCCAGCCTGTGCTTGGCTACAATTATGGTGCAAAACAGTTTTCCCGTGTCAAAGAAGGCATCCGCTTCACGGCTCTGATCGGAATTGCCTATACACTGGCTGCCTGGGGACTTGTGATGCTGATCCCGCACCAGCTGTTTTTTATATTTACCGACAGCACTGAAACCGCCTTATATGGTACCGGAGCATTGCAGATTTATTTTTTTGGATTTTGTTTTATGGCATTCCAGTTTACAGGGCAGTGTACGTTTCAGGCTCTTGGCTACGCAAAACGCTCCATTTTCTTTTCACTGTTTCGAAAAGCAATCATTGTTGTGCCTTTAACACTGCTTCTGCCGGCGGCCGGACTGGGCGTAAACGGCGTATTCTGGGCAGAACCTGTGTCGAATCTGATCGGCGGCCTTGCCTGTTTTACTACAATGTGGCTGACGGTATACCGCCGACTTTAGCATAGGTAAATCATGCTGTGGCCAGGCATTTTTGTAACACTGCGACCTGATTTTTGCTGCAGGGTATATACAGTCCCATAACGTGCCCCGCAGTGAGTCTGGTAATTATAATTAATAAAATCCCCGAACCGTGTTCCAGCACAGTCCGGGGATTCTTCTTTACTTTTATACTGGCAAAGCACTGTCAATCCAGCAGCATATCCCTTTTCCTACAGCTTATAAGGCGTGCTCTGATACACATAATAATTCAGCCAGTTGGAAATCAAAAGCTGGCCTGTCGATCTCCAGTTTACCACAGGTGCTTTCTTCGGGTCATCATCCGGGAAATAATTCACCGGGAGCTTCGGATTCATTCCTTTTTCCACATCCCGCTCATATTCCAGCTTGAGAGTATCCGAATCGTATTCCGGATGACAGGTAATGAAAAACTGTCTGCTGTCTGTACTTTTTGCAATCGCAACGCCCGCTTCCTCTGATACTGCCATAATCTCCAGCTCCGGCACTGCTTCAATCTGTCCTGGCACAAGCTCAGTCGCCCGGGAATGCGGTGCGTAAAATACGTCATCAAAACCGCGGAACAGCGGAGAATTTTTCTTAACGACTGTATGGGAATAAATACCGGAAAGTTTCGGAACATGGTCCCTTTTTTGAATTCCATAATGATAATACAGTCCGGCAAAAGAGCCCCAGCAGGAATGCAGTGTACAGTGTACATGCGTTTTCGTCCACTCCATAATCTGCTTTAATTCCTCCCAGTAATCCACATCCTCAAACGCTACAAAATCTAACGGCGCTCCGGTAATAATCATGCCGTCATATTTTTTATCTTTAATCTGGTCAAACACTGCATAAAACGTATTTAAGTGTGTCTGGTCCACATGCGTTGACACATGGCTTGCCATATGCAGAAACTCCACCTCTACCTGCAGAGGCGTATTCGACAGCTTGCGTAAAAACTGTGTCTCCGTAACGATCTTTGTCGGCATCAGATTCAGCATAAGCACATTCAGCGGGCGGATATCCTGATGCATTGCACGGTACTCCGTCATTACAAATATATTCTCGTTTTCTAAAATTTCACGCGCCGGAAGCGCATCCTGAATCTTAATCGGCATAAAACAATCTCTCCTATTCTTTCAGGCATTCGTGCCTGTTTTTCGTATTTCTCTATCTTAGCATACTTTTTATTCAGACTCAATCTGCAATTTCGCAAAATTTTACCCAAAAAAGCGGATACCGCATCCCCATTCAGCCTCTGCCAAATCAGATGAATCCAGCCTGTGAAATGTTCATTTAACAGCGGCTAACAACAATTTTCTATTTTTGAAAAATTTTACTTGAAATTTCAGACGAAATAGTTTATAATAATTTCATAAGTGCTGACACAAAATGTGCAGGTATCGTATATCGGTAGTACACCAGCTTCCCAAGCTGGTAAGGTGGGTTCGACTCCCATTACCTGCTCTGACATGAAACTCAAGAAATCCCGCGGGTCCAACCACAAACCCCTGCGGGATTTTCTATTGCCTGATCTTCCCATTGGGCCTGACAATTATTGCAAAAGACCGTGTTGAAAGTAACATCATAAGCTCTGGCATTATTTTATCGAAATTTCCATAATTATTCCTAAGGAAAATATTTTTCACTGCATACCACCCGGAATCTGCTTCTTAATATTATAAAATAGACAGTATACTCTGTCGGAAATAAACTGTCGTACGTTCTATTTTACACGCATTACATGAGTTACTTTCTTATTCTGAGAACTTACACACCAGGTTTTTCCAGACTTTATATTGTAACCAGAAATTGAAATGGAAAAGCGCACCGATACGGAAGATACTTCGTGCAGAATCATGTGACTAGAAGTGTATTCAGATGTATACACAAAAAAATAGAAACCCTTGATTTTCAAGGGTTTCTAATGAGACACGGGGGATTCGAACCCCCGACAACTTGATTAAAAGTCAAGTGCTCTACCAACTGAGCTAGTATCCCATATATGCCATTCGAAACTGGGCTAACCAGATTCGAACTGGTGAATGCAGGAGTCAAAGTCCTGTGCCTTACCGCTTGGCGATAGCCCATTAGCTTGTCCTTCTGCGTTTTGGCTGCTTTCCGCAACGCAAGGGTGGATACAGGGATTTGAACCCTGGGCCTCCAGAGCCACAATCTGGCGCGCTAACCAACTGCGCTATACCCACCATAACAACCGTGCCTGGAGGGATTCGAACCCCCGACCCACGGCTTAGAAGGCCGTTGCTCTATCCAGCTGAGCTATGGACACCTGCGTGTTATTTTCTGTCATTTGACATGACAAAGCGGGTGATGGGAATCGAACCCACGTATCCAGCTTGGAAGGCTGGTGTTCTA
>CAJTVR010000093.1 GCA_910580075.1 uncultured Eubacterium sp.
AAAATCGGTTCGTTGTAACCATAGTTTTTTTCCAGATATTCCTTCAACATACAGGCATCCGCTCTTCCACCTCCATACTGCTATATTTATACCCAAAAGGTCAATAGATATGTCAAAATATAGTTTGTATGTTTTTTTCAGAATTATACAGAGAAGATAAAAGAGCGGATACTTTTGGCTGTCTATAAATCTATATGTTTTCGAATCTCCTGTACCGCATCATACCTTTTGCAGCCTTCCAGCCGAAAGTTCGCCGTAATAGACGAATTATGGGACATGGGCCTTCACTGTTTTGACTGTTCAGCCGGATATGGCGAAACCGCTTTAAGTGCATACCTAGCTTCCAGAAACAGGACAAACGATGCTGTGATCCTCACAAAGGGATGTCATCCAAATCCCTATAGAAAAAGAGTCGCTTCTTTTGATCTGCTCAGTGATTTCCATGACTCACTGGCAAAACTGAAACGTGACTATATTGATATCTACATGCTGCACCGTGATGATCCCGGCGTGCCTGTTTCTGAAATCATCCCTGTCTTAGACCGTTTAAAAAAGAAGGCAGAATCGGCATTTACGGAGCTTCTAACTGGACAGCAGACCGCATCCGGCAGGCAGATAAATTTGCCACTGAAAATGGGCTGCAGCCTTTCTCCGCTATCAGTCCTCACTACAGCCTTGCGCATCAGATTCACGATCCATGGGGCGGCGGCATCTCTATCACCGGACCAGAACATGCTGCGGACAGAGAGTGGCTCATAAGTCATAACATGCCTGTATTTGCTTATTCCTCCATGTCCTGCGGATTTATTTCCGGCATGTTCAAAAGCACAGAAAAAGAAAAGGCAAAATCTCTGCTGAGTGCTCCTGGCATAAAAGGGTATTTTGCAGATGAAAATTTCGAACGTCTTGCACGTGCAGAACAGCTTGCCGAAAAATACAATGCAGCTGTTGCCCAGATTTCCATGGCATGGCTTTTTAACCAGGAACTTCAGGTCATACCTCTTGCAGGCGGAGAAAATGCACAGATGTACAGGCAGCACTTAGAAGCATCCCGCATCAAATTAACAAAAGAAGAAGTGAAATGGCTGAATCTTGAAACTGATACATGCACATCCTGAATCAGCAGCGTCCTGTCTGGTTACAAGCATTCTGCATTCCTTCCATAGTAACCATATCCGTTCAGGCAGCCGCGGTATAAATTTACAAATCACGAAAGCCGGACGGAGCTGCGTGCAGAAATCCAGACATTTGATTTCCTCACACAGCTCCTTCCGGCCTCATTTCTCCTGCCGTCAGACAATCTTATTTAACCAGGCGTTTTCCCGGCCGATAATTTCCGATATACAAAAGACAGCACAAGTCCTGCTCCCGCTAATCCGATTGCAAACCCGAATGCAGGTATATAGCTGGAAGTTTTGTTATAAATACTGCTCATAATCGTCGGCCCGATATATCCTGCCGCTGCAAATCCGATAAACATGATTCCATAATTTACACTGCTGTTCTTCGCCCCGAATTCATCCGCTGTAAACCCGGGAAATACCCCCATAAACGAGCCAAAACAAAGCCCCGCTACAGAAATTCCGATATAGAATTTCACCACATCGCCTTCTCCTGACATGCACAGCAGCAAAAGCCCCGCCATGCCAAGCACAAGCATAATTGCCAGCGTATTAATCCGCCCGATTACATCTGAAATAAATCCTGCCAGCACCCTGCCTGCTGCATTAAACAGCGCCAGTACTGATACAGCAGCCGTTGCCGCAGACACAGACATACCGATCATATTCTGTGCAATCGGCGACACCTGGGAAATTGTCATCAGACCAAAAACCGCCCCGCAGGTCAGCATCAGAATCATCACATAAAACACAGGTGTACGCAGCATCTGCTTCCAGTCCTTATCTACAGTTTGATCTGCACCAGCCGCATCTGCAGCCGGTGTTTTCGGAACATACCCTTGCGGCACATAGCCTTGCGGACATTTCTCAATCACAAACGCGCTGCCGCAGATTATCACAATAAACGCAATGCCAAGTATCCGGAACGCTGCCTGTACTCCCCGGCTTTCAATCAGAGCATTGGCCACTGGAGGTATCAGCACCGAACTGATGCCATAAGATGCCGTTGCAATGCCGCCAATCAGCCCGCGTTTATCTGGAAAAAATTTTACAGAATTACTGATCGTACATCCGTACACAAGCCCCATTCCAAGACCGCATCCCAATCCATATCCGATAAACAGCAGAGGCAGGCCCTGTGCTATTCCGGACAGCAGCATCCCTGCACCAAATACAATCCCGCCTGCAAAAACCACCCACTTCGGCCCGAGCCTGTCATTAATAAATCCGCCGGATATCAGCGTTACCGGCCCTACAGAATTTGCCAGTGTAAACACTGCTGCAAGGTCAGCTGCCGTAAGGCTGGTCCCATTTGCAGAATTAAAATATTCCGCCATTGGCACCGCAAAAACACTCCATGCATACAGTGAGCCGATACATAAATTAATCAGACAGCTTGCCGTCAGTATCAGCCACCTTTTTTTCTCCATTTTCATAAATAATCTTCCTCCCTGTACGTTCTTTCCGGACAGACTATGCAGTCCGCCGCTGCAGGCATCGCAGCATCAGCTTTGCCCGGAGCTGTTACGGAAAATCTGTCTTTTTTCAGCCGCCGCTGCCCGCATCCTAAAATATACCATGAACAAAACATAAAAAATATATATTTTTTGTCCAGTTGCAGACTTAATCTGCACTTTCTTTTACAAAAATTCCATATTTCAGACAGAAAGAAAATTTTTTCCATTACCCAGTCCGGCCGTCATCATATTCCACAAAAATACAGTCTTAAAATTATGAATTTTATACAAAACAAATACAATTTATGCACGATACTTACAGTTTATGCAAAAATCCGCACAACCCGCATTTTTCTGCTATGATATCTCTAACAGGCATGCCGGATATGAATACATAAAGGAGGAGTTTAGAAAATGATTAATTTTTTAGGAAACATCTTAGGACCCGTTTTCACTGGTCTCGGTGTCAGCGAAGCAGATTTTAAAGCGTATCTAACGCAGCTGAGCGGATATGTCTATTTTATTTTTGCCGCCCTCATCGCAATGATTGCCGTACTGATACTGGCTTCAAAGGTACGCAGAGGCCTGAAACACATTGTACGCTGGCAGGCAGTGCTTGCATTCATAGCAGTGATTACCATCGTCGTAAACATGATCTGCTACGGCCCGATGTACAGCAACGTGTCTGGATTTTTGAATGCATCCAAAGTGAACCTTACCGAAGAAACAGTTGCCCAGAGTAAAGAAACCGTTAAAAAAGTCGGTGAAGAAGGCCTTGTCCTTGTCAAAAATGAAGGCCTGCTCCCGCTTTCAGCAGATACAAAAGCGCTGAACGTATTTGGCTGGGATTCTACAAACCCGATTTTCGGCGGAACAGGTTCCGGTTCTTCCGATTCCGCTTCTGCTACAGGTATCCTTCAGTCACTAAACGATGCTGGATATGAAACAAACAAAACCTTATCTGATCTGTATACAGAATACCGTGCTGAAAGACCGACTGTCAGCATGAGCGAACAGGACTGGACACTGCCAGAACCGACTGTTGACGCTTATACAGACACCATTATGACAGAAGCAAAATCCTTTTCTGATACAGCTGTAATTGTCATCGGACGTTCCGGCGGTGAGAATGCAGACCTGCCGACTGACATGAACGCTGTAATCAAAGGAACTTACAACCTCGCTTCCGAAGCAGCCAGCCTGCCGGAAAACTTTGCATATATGAACAGTTCTTATACGAACAACGGTTCTTATGATGATTTTGAAGAAGGCGAATCCTACCTGGAACTGTCCCGTACAGAAGAAGACCTGGTAGAAAAAGTATGTTCCGAATTCGACAAAGTAGTCGTAGTCATTAATGCAAACAATGCCATGGAATTAGGATGGGTAGATGAATATGACCAGATCGGTGCCGTGATTCTTGCACCAGGTACCGGAATTACAGGTTTTGCAGCTCTCGGCGAAATTATTAACGGATCTGTCAACCCTTCTGGCAGAACAGTTGATACTTATGTGCGTGATTTACTGAACACGCCGGTTATTCACAATATCGGCAACCATTCTTACAGCAACGTAAAAGATTTAAATGACCAGATTACAGCTGCAGACGCTTCCGCAGTCGGCAACCTTTCCTTTGTCAACTATAACGAAGGCATTTATGTCGGCTACAGATTTTACGAAACAGCAGCCGAAGAAGGACTGATCGAGTACGATGAACATGTACAGTATCCGTTTGGATACGGATTAAGCTACACCACCTTTACAAAAGAAATGGAAAACTTCAAAGATAACGGCACCAGCGTATCTTTCGATGTTAAAGTCACAAATACCGGAGATACCGCCGGCAAAGAAGTTGTTGAAATTTATTTCACACCGCCTTATTATAATGGCGGGATTGAAAAAGCCTCTGTAAACCTGATTGATTTTGGCAAAACCCAGATCTTAGATCCAGGTGCATCTGAGACAGTTTCTTTCGAAATTGCCAAAGAAGACATGGCTTCCTACGATTCCGAAGGCATCAAAGTATCTGGCGGAGGATACATATTAGAAGCCGGCAAATACACGGTTTCCGTACGTTCTGATTCCCATACCGTCGATGCTTCAGCATCATTTACTGTTGATGATGACATTGATTACAGCCAGAATAAACGGGAAAGCGATTTTACGGCGGCAGTTAACCAGTTTGAAGACTATTCCAGAAGCGATTTTATCCAGCTTTCCAGAAAGAACGCTTTTGCAAACTACGAAAAAGCCTGTGCCGCACCTTCCGAAAAACAGTACGAAATGTCTGACGAAGTCCGTGCACGCGTCGTTGAAAATGCTTTCGGTACTTACGACGGTACAAAATATAATAACGAAGCAGACACCATGCCTGTCACGGGCGCTGACAACGGGCTTGTCCTCTACGATATGAAAGGACTTTCCTATGACGATGAAAAATGGGAGAAGCTGCTTGACCAGTTAAGTTTTGAGGACATGTCCACAATGATTAATATCGGCGGCTGGCAGACGGCAGAAATCAAATCCGTCGGCAAGATAGCAACTTCTGACTGTGACGGCCCGGCAGGACTCAGCAACTTCGTAACCGGAGCATACGGTTCTGCTTATCCGTCCGAAGTATTAATGGCACAGACCTGGAACAAAGAGCTTGCCTATGAAATCGGCCAGTCCATGGGCCAGGAATATAAAGATGCGAATAACTTTGGCTGGTACGGCCCGGCGATGAATACACACCGTTCCGCTTTCGCAGGACGTAACTTCGAATATTATTCCGAAGACGGCGTACTTGGCGGTTATATTGCCGCAAACCAGATGAACGGCGCATCTGAACATGGTGTTTATGCCTACATCAAGCATTTTGCCTTAAATGACCAGGAAATTAACCGGACTTCCATGCTGCTTACCTTTGCTTCCGAACAGGCAATCCGGGAAATTTACTTAAAACCGTTTGAAATTGCTACTAAAAAATTCGAAGGAACTGCACGTGCAGTCATGTCCTCCTTTAACTGGATCGGAACAGAACCAAGCTGTGCCAACAGCCATCTGCTGCAGAATGTCCTGCGTGATGAATGGGGATTTACAGGCATGGTAGAAAGCGACTATGACGGTTCTTACGGCTACATGATTACCGACCACTGTATCCGAAACGGAAATGACCTGATGCTCGGTTTTGCCAGCGCAGAATCCAATGTCCTCTCCGACGAAAGTGCAACTGCCATAAACGCAATGCGCCAGGCATGCAAAAATATCCTTTATACAATAGGAAACAGCGGTTATTATGCAGGTGACAGCGATCCGGCAGGAGTTATGACAAATATGACAAAAATCTTTATGACTGTCGACATCATTGTAGTCCTGATGATTGCAGCCATCGAAGCAATCCTGGTTATCCGCTATCTGAAAAAGAAACGGAATGCTTAAGAGCTGAGCTACAGCTCTTTCAATAAAATTAAATATTTTTCATTCGCTTTTCATAAACAGCGGACAAAAGGTGCAGTTATAGATCCCGTCAGATGCGGACATATTATATCTGCACCTTATGAAAGGAGGAGCCGCATTGAACCCATCAGTTACAAATATACAAAAAACCGATATGAAAAAAATAAAACAGTTAGTACAAAAGCTGACACTTACTGAAAAATGTTATCTTCTGTCCGGAAAGGATTTCTGGCAGACCCGCAGCATAGAGCATGCCGGCATTCCGAGTGTCACTTTATCCGACGGCCCTCACGGAGTCCGCAAACAGGAAGGTGCCAGCGACCAGCTTGGCTTAAACGGCAGTATCCCTGCCACCTGTTATCCTACGGCAGCAGCTGTTGCCAACAGCTGGAATACTGCACTTGGCGAAGAGATCGGCGCACATCTCGGCACAGAAGCAGCCTCACAGAATGTCTGTGTCCTCTTAGGCCCGGGACTTAATATGAAGCGCAGCCCGCTGTGCGGACGCAATTTTGAATATTTCTCTGAAGATCCGTATCTGGCCGGAAAAATGGCTGCCAGCTATGTACGGGGCATTCAGTCAAAAGGCGTCAGCGCATGCCCGAAACATTTTGCAGCTAATTCCCAGGAACTGCGGCGCATGGCCAGCGATTCTGTCATGGATGAACGCACGCTGCGTGAAATCTATCTGACCGGATTTGAAATTGCCGTAAAAGAATCCTCTCCAAAATCCATGATGTCGTCTTACAACCGGATTAACGGGGAGTATGCCAATGAAAACAGACACCTGCTGCAAGAAATCCTCAGAGACGAATGGGGATTTGACGGATTCGTCGTCTCAGACTGGGGCGCATCCAACGACCATACCGCAGGCGTCGCCGCAGGTTCCCACCTGGAAATGCCGACGACCGGGGGAGATTCTGACGAAGAATTAATCCAGGCCGTTCAAAGCGGTAAAATCAGCGAGCAGATGATAGACCAGCGTGTGGAAGAACTTCTCTCTGCTATACTTCCGGCACGAAAAGCTGTAGATGCCGCAAAAGGCAGGCCGTTCGATAAAAAGGCACACCACCAGATGGCACGCATAGCCGCCGAAGAAAGCATCGTACTTTTAAAAAATGACGGCCACATACTTCCATTAAATAAATCGGCAAAAGTAGCCGTAATCGGAGATTTCGCCAAAACACCGCGTTACCAGGGAGCCGGGTCATCTGTCGTAAATCCGACCCGCCTGGAAACTGCCCTGGATATTATTGAAAAATATCCGCTGGAACTGACCGGATTCGCTGCCGGATACAGACGCACCGGCCCGCCAGATGCCGCCTTAGAGCAGGAAGCCGTATCACTGGCCAAAAAAGCAGACGTGGTACTGCTGTATATCGGACTCGACGAAATCTCAGAATCCGAAGGGCTGGACCGCAAAAACATGAAACTTCCAGCCAGCCAGATACAGCTGTTAGAAAAGATTTCCAAAGCAAACCCTCATGTCGTTGCTGTCATGTCTGCAGGTTCCGCAGTCGAAATGCCATGGCTCGGCCAGTGTGAAGCCCTCATTCACGGATATTTAAGCGGACAGGCCGGAGCATCCGCTATGTTAAATGCCATTACCGGTAAAATAAACCCTTCCGGCAAACTTAGCGAAACATATCCGCTTCGTTATGAAGACAGCCCGTCCGCACCCTATTTTCCGGCAAAGGAACGCAATGCAGAATACCGGGAAGGCCTGTACATCGGCTACCGTTATTTTGAAACCGTTAAAAAGCCTGTTCTTTTCCCGTTCGGTTTCGGTCTTTCCTACACTGCATTTGCTTACAGCGGCCTGAAAGCGGATGATAAAAAAGCAGTATTTACGATTCAAAACACTGGAAACAGAGACGGCGCTGAAATTGCACAGCTATATGTCAGTGCCAGAAACGGCAGTGTTTACCGCCCGGCAAAAGAACTGAAAGGCTTTGCAAAAGTATTTCTAAAGGCTGGAGAATCCAAAGAAGTTACTATCGAATTAGACGACAAAGCATTCCGCTATTTCAATACAAAAACAAACCGGTTTGAAACCGACGGCGGAACATATGACATCTTAATCGGAGCCAGCTGTGCCGATATCCGGCTTTCTCAGGAAATCAGCGTTACCGGCACAAATGCACCCGCAGCAGAAGACCTTTCCCAGCTTCCATCCTATGCATCCGGAAATATCCAAAACGTTTCAGATGCAGAATTCCAGGAACTGTTAGGCCACAGCATACCGGACGGACACTGGCACGGCACACTTGATATCAACGACGCCATCTGCCAGATGTATTACGCAAAAGGTGCTGCCGCACGGCTGATCTATAAAATCCTTACCGGCATACTGAATAAAAGCTTTAAAAAAGGAAAGCCGGATTTAAATATTATGTTCATCTACAACATGCCATTCCGGGGCATCGGCAAAATGGCCGGGGGCATGTGCAGCCAGTACATGGTAGAAGGCATGATGAAAGCTGTTAACGGCCATTTCTTCTCAGGACTGGGACAGATTATTTCAGGATTTTTCAGGCAGCGCAAAACTGCCAAAAAAGCTGCTAAAGTGAAATAAACATAAATCACAAATATCCTGTGCTGCATTACCCGTTCCGGCACTGCCTCTGTCTGAACGTAAACCGGCACAGGTATCTGGACATAATTGGGAGGGACTGTGTATGAATCAGATTATGGAATGGTGGGGTCCGAAATGGAATGGATTTGAAACAAAACACCCGGAACTTGCAAAATGGGTCTATCAGATTTTCTATTTCTTTGTGTTCAGTATGGGCGTTACCATTGTACAGTATTTATTTTTTACATTCATGCCAGGCATTTTAGGTGAAAAATTAGCCGGCACTGAATTTATGTGGCCTCAGAAAGATTTAAAACTGTTCGGCGTAGAATTTACATGGAGCCTGCTTGGCTACAACGTGCTGCGTGATGCATCCGGCGCAGTCATCATCGGCGGCGGGCTTGGATATTTCATCAGTTATGAAACAGGCTCTTTTGTTGCACAGTGCATCAACTTTCCGCTTCAGCGCAACATTACATTTAAAAGCCACGGTAATCCGTTCTATCAGGCAATGTGGTATTTCATCGCCTGGGTATTAATTTCCTTAATCTGTAACGGATTTAACAACCTGTGGATGCCGATTGCATCTGCATATGTAGCTCCTGCTGTATACAACATACTTGTTACCTTTATTACAGGCGGAGTTTCCATGGTCATTTTCTTCTTCGTATTTAAAATTATTTTTCCGGAAGGAGATAAATAACCATTCCCGCGGTACTGATGCTGAGCCTCTGCCACGATTACGCAAAAACCTTCGGATTCCTGACTCTGTATAAGCAGAAATCCGAAGGTTTTTAATTATTTTACGGTTCATCCATAATTCCCATAAACAACGGCGTCTCTGTATCCAGATCCACAATCATATACAAAAAGGACCTGTCAAAATTTACAACAGGCTTACCCGGCGTCAGAGCTGACCCTGCACTAATCCCGCCAATCGTTGCAGCAGCAGCCTCCGTTCCTTTTTCTGCTACAGAAATGACTGCCTCCTGCAGAACAAAGCTCAGATACAGATTCTCCCCGTCTTTGGATTTGCCAGCCGGTGAAAAATCTGCCTTTCCTGCATCAAAAGCCCTTTTTATTCCAATTTTTTTCAGACTGTCATTCAGCATCATTCTACAGCGCGTCTCAAACTTCGGCATTGACAGTGTGACTGTCTCTGTCTTCCTTTCTCTGATCAGAGCTTCCAGCTGCCCGTCCTGACAGGAAGCATACCATTCCCGGATCTTCTGGTCATCTGACGGCTTTACTGCCACAAATGCAAAACTGCTGTCCTTATATGGAAGCACTACGCCTTCCGAAGTCTTATCTTTAAAATAGCCGCAATGATAAGCATATGCATGCATCATATCCGCTTTTACCTTTGTACCGTCATCCAGTCTGAAATCTGCTTTTCTCGTAGATTCCGGCACAAACTGCTGCTCCCAGTCTGCATGAAAATACAGTGCATTCACAAGAGCCAGCCTTGCTCCCCTATTCAGTTTTTTATCCAGAAGTTTCGGAATCAGATTATTTGTACGTTCACTGACCCATTTGTTAATCTTGTTTTTAGCAGCATTTGTACTGAGATTAACCTGAAATACATCCGACTCAAGCTGCTGCTGTGCTGTAGCAAGCCACTTTTTCTGCGGCTCAAACATGTCATCCATCCATGCAGAATTTGCAATAGCAAGCTGTGCGCCTTCCTTCTCCTGCGGCATCAGCTCCATAATATTCTTAGAAACCGCCAGCATATCACTGCCCAGCACTTTCTGAAATTCCTTTTTTGTCGTACCCTTAGTCCCGGTTCCTGCCATGCTCAGCATCACATATGCAGATACCGGCGACATAACCGGATTTTCCTCAGATAAATACTGCTCCAGCAGCTGATAGGCAAACTGCTGTACCGGCTTCATGTCCTTTTTCGCATCCTCTTTTTTATCCTTTGCCCATACAGTACAGCCTCCGTCTGCTGCCTGAAAACCTGTCCCGTATCCTGTCAGCGGTGCCGACGCCATGGCAAGCGCCAGTACCAGAAGCGCAAATCTTTTTTTCATCTTAGCTCTCCTCCTTTTTTAAACTATGAAACATTGTGTATGATCTCTTGCTTTTTTAACCATGAAATACTGTCTATCTTTTCTTGCTTTTTTAACTTTGAATGCTGTGTGTCCTCTCTTGTTTTTTTAACTATAGAATGCTGTCTATCTTCTTTTGTCTTTTTAACTTTGAAATACTTTCTATCTCTCCTGCCCTTTTTACTTTGAAATACTTTCTATCTCTCCTGCCCTTTTTTACTTTGAAATACTTTCTATCTCTCCCGCCTTTTTTTACTTTAAAATACTTTCTATCTTTCCTGCCTTTTTTACTTTGAAATACTTTCTATCTCTCCTGCCTTTTTCACTTTGAAATACTTTCTATCTTCTCCTGCCTTTTTTACTTTGAGATACTGTCTATCTCTCCTGCCTTTTTTACTTTGAAATACTTTCTATCTCTCCTGCCCTTTTTTACTTTGAAATACTTTCTATCTTCTCCTGCCTTTTTTACTATGAGATACTGTCTATCATTTCTTCCCATTTTCCCTGAATCTGTCCAAAAGAAAGTGACAGTGAATATGCATACGGCCCATCCTCCCAAACCGCAAGCATATAAATCCCTTCCCTTCCTTTCAGCAAAACTCTCCGCCCATTAATCTGCACTTCTTTTTCTTCATCATACCGGGTATAATCTCCAGAATTATCCCCGTTTCCTGCTGATTTACGAAATACAGCCTGGTATCCGTTCCCCTGATAAATGATTTCAGCCAGTTCTTTGTTATATGCATAATAAAAAGTATATTCCGCTTCAAACGGCAGTCTTTGAATATCCGTTACAGGCAGCCCCGTCGTTTCAGACAGTTCCTGTACAGAAGGCAGCTTTTCCCTTGCCAGAATACCTCCGCCTGTTCCTGGCAGCTGTGGAATATCTTCTTCGTGATCCTGATTCTGCTCCGATCCGCTGCCTCCTGCTGTCTGATTTCCTGATGTATTTCCTCCTGCCGCCTGGTTTCCTGGCTCATTCCCTCCTGATGCCTGGTTTCCCGGTATATTCCCTTCTGCTGTCTGATTTCCTGATGCACTTCCTCCTGTCGTCTGGTTTCCCGGCTCGCTTCCTCCTGATACCTGGTTTCCCGATGCACTTCCTCCTGATGCCTGGTTTCCCGATGCATTTCCTCCTGATGCCTGGTTTCCTGATGCATTTCCTCCTGATACCTGGTTTCCTGATGTATTTCCTCCTGATGTCTGGTTTCCCGATGCATTTCCTCCTGATGGCATCTGGTTTTCTGATACACTTCCTCCTGACGGCTCGTTTCCCGGTTCATTCCCTCCTGCCGTCTGATTTCCTGTTGTATTTCCTCCTGATGTCTGGTTTCCCGATGCATTTCCTCCTGACGGCATCTGATTTCCCGATGTGTTTCCTCCTGTCGTCTGGTTTCCCGGTATATTTCCTTCTGATGGCTGATTTCCCGATGTTTCTTCTGACAGCTGATTCCCTGGCATATTTTCGCCCTCCGGCTGTCCTGCAGGTTTCATTCCTGTCAGAGGCCGATTCCCTGACCCCGTTCCGGCTGCCTGTCCATTTCCCGGTTTCAGTCCGTCTCCCGGCTGCGCTTCACCGCCTGGACTTGTTACACTTACAGCTGGTTTTTCTATACCGTCACTTGCTGTATTTCCGCCCGCTGCCTCACCGCTTCCGCCTGATGTTTCACTGCCTGGTTTTCCGCCCGCTGCCTCACCGCTTCCGCCTGATGCCTCACTGCTTCCACTTGCTGTCTCGCTGCCTGGTTCTGTTCCTTTACCGGGCTGCTTTTCGCTGTCTCCTCCTGTACCTGCCACAATTTCGGCTGGCTTTCCTGTGCCGCTCACTGCTTCCGCCACTCCGCCCGGGCTGCTGCCTGCTGTAGTTCCGCCTGATACCTCACTATTTCCAGATGCTTCGCCATTTCCACCCGCTGCTCCACAGCCTGGTTTTGTTCCTTCATCGGGCTGCTTTTCTTCCGCATTCCCTGCCGGCTGATTCCCTCCCATGAACCCGTCCGGACTCTCCGCTCCAGCTGCAGATGGATTTTCTTTTAAATTACCGCCAGATATCTGGCTCTGCTGATTATTTTGGGCTGCGGCCGGTTCCTCCTGCTTATTTCCGCCAGTCTGCCGGTTATCCTCTGTATTCTCGTCTTCTGCCTGTACTGCACATCCATAATCTCCTGAAGGACGGTGCGGTTTATTCTCACCTGAAGCCCCGCTTCCTGGCATACTTTTTCCTGGGAAGTCCGTCGTGCCTCCGTCTGCAGCCTCATTTCCCGGTATATTTCCAGCTGAAGCCTCATTTCCCGTCTTACTTCCTCCTGAAGGATTCTGCGGCAGGTTTCCGTTGTTCACATAATCCCATGTAACAGCTCCAGCTGCAAATACCGCCAGACACGCCGCTGCTGCAAAATACTTTCGGTATTTCATAAAACGCGTCTCCAAAGAAGGCTGCTTCTGGGGAATTTCTGACTCTCCTTCTGCCTGAACATGATTCAGAATGCGTTCCCTCATCTGGTCTGTAACAGTCACCCTATCCATAATTTCACTGTATGCCTTACGCAAAATCATATTCCTCCTTCAATATTTCCTTCAGCTTTTTCCGCCCCCTGTGCAGGTGAGACCTTACCGTTGCCTCTTTCAAACCCAGTATTTGCGCAATCTGCTGCGTCGTACAGTCTTCCTGATAAAACAGGTGAATCACCTCACGGTATTTTAACGGCAGTGTTTTTACTGCCTCCCACACAAAAGACAAATCCTCCCGCTGATCTGCTGCAAAAGAATCATTCAGTTCATCTGCACTGCGTACTTTGTTATATGCAATTCTGTTTTTACTCAGATTTCCTGTAACCCGCATAATCCACGCTTTTTCGTGCATAGCATTCTCAAATACCGGAGCTGTTTTCAGCACCGTCAGAAGCGTTTCCTGTAAAATTTCTTCCGAATCCAGCATATTGTGCAGATAAGAATATGCCAGCCGCAAAATACTGTTACCATATTCATCCATAATCCGCTCTGCCTGCCGGTTAATCTGCTCCCTGTCTGCAGTCTGAACGTTCATCTGTTTCCTATCTCCTGCATTCTGATTCAGCCGTATCCTCTTTTCTAAGTAAACTGACAGCGTAAAACCGGACATTCCAGAAATAACAGCTTTTAAAATGCAAGCCCCGCTTCTTCTTTTCTGAATACTGACCGCAGCATCCATAGTCTTAAAACTCATTCCTTTCACAGCTGATAGCAGGATAACAACAAAATTTTGTACCCCCTTATCATCTTCTTATGATTACTGCATCCACACAGTCTCCTTCGCCAGCCGTCAGGGCAGGCTCTGTACAAAACTGTCCGGACTGTTACATTGGTTTCATATAATATACAGATATGAACTGGAAAATGTTGCATTCTTTATAAATATTTTTAATCTATAAAATTCATCCGTATACTTTTCGTCTGATGCTGATGTTTCAAACATTTTACAATGAACCACCCCGCTGCAAGCAACAGGGTATCCCATCCTGGCTTCTTTTTCCAGATCGCTGCAAGCAGCGGGGAATTAAACCCATGAGGGATTAAAAACAGCCGGCCGATTTTCATTTCAAAATCCGGCCGGCTATATCATCTTTATATTTTTATCTGTATTACTGTCGATCTGACACAATTACCTCATCACACAGTTTTCTTCTGGCACTCATTTCCCGGATGAATTTTCTTTCCATTTTCCAAGCCAGTCAATAGCAGCTCCAGCGTCTGCGGATTTGTATTTCTGTATTTAAGATGATAATAAATCTGTCCTATCCCTTTGATCAGGTCATTCTGATCTTCCGCATAATAATTCGCATTTTCATCATAACAGCCTCCTGCCTGTAAAAGCAGTGTCAGTGCAAATTTCTCATTCACATATATGTATTCCTCATCACAGCCTTTTATAATCTGAAATGGTTTTCTTTTCAGACACCATGATGCAGTATAAGAAATAAACTTAATATAATTAACTCTGCTTATATCATGAAAATATTTCAGCCTGGCAATATCCACCAAAATATCTATAAAACAATGCTGAAAGATATCATCGTTGAAATATACTTTTCCATTCAGATTATTCTCTTCATAAAACCGTTCTGCCAGTCTGTGAATCAGCAGCCCCGCATTGCGTATATATTCATCCGAAAAAGAATCATTCAGCTCTTCTTTCAGTTTCTTTACCTTCTTTTCATCCATAGTTATTCCTCTGTTCATGTATAGATTATCCGGACCCAGACGCCGGAATACGCTTGAAAAATAGCTGCCGGACAGACACATAAAATACATCGGTAACAGTCAGGCGGAACAAAAAAGGAAAAAGTTTCTCTGCCTGGCGTCCGGTTAATCTATGTTAAACATTTTCAGCAGTCAGGGCATCTCTTTTCCGTTCCTGCCCGCAATAAGTTCTCTGCTATTTATATTCTAAAGCATTTTCAGCAATTCTGACATTTTTTTCATTTCGCGGTAATGATCTGCCTGTCTGATTTTATCGGTAATAGCCTGCCGCACCTCTTTGTTATCACATTTTTCTATTTCCTGCATAATAAACTGATACACCTCGTTATCATTTGTGACACCTGAATTAAGGCTTTCCTGAAAATTCTGGATATAGCTGTGGATAAATGTTCCCATTTCATCACCCATTCCAGTAAGCCGGTTCATAATATTGATATACTTAGACAGCATTTCATTGGTCAGATTATATGGATAACGCAGTTTATGGTCTATTTCACTCCATGCTTCTTCAAATAACGTACGAACCTGTATTTCGATTCCCAGTCCCTGTTCAGAATATATTGTATAATGAACAGATCTGTATGGCTTTTCCTTTCTGACTGCAATTTTACCTTCATATAAACTGGTACTGTCTCCCTCACGGACATACGCAAATGGCTTTTCTGCTAATATATGATTATATTTTTCCATAATATAATCATGAACCTCAGACCAGTCTTCCTTAAACAGCAGCAAAATGCGGATGCCAGCCAGGTCTGTGATAAAATGCTCATAATTCTCCTTTGACAGAAAATTTCCTTTTTTCAGATATTCTGGATTTTTACGAATGATCTTTTCAATTAAATGCTCCGTATCTTTTACCCTGTAACTCAAAGAATGAACACCGCAACACTTCTGTAATACGTCTGCATACTGCTTCACAGTGTTCTGGTGTTCATCCTTTTTAAATTCAAAATCTGCCGCGATCTGTTCCAGTTCTTCCCATGTAAGCATGGATTCTCTGAACTTTCCGCTGCTGATATTATATTTTGTACAAAAATCTGTCTGTTCCTTTACTGTCCTCAGCATAAGCAGTCCCGCCTTTTAAACATCCAGTGCTGCATTAACAATCCCCGAATTTAAGAGCTTCAAATATGACTGCAGCTGATCATCAATAAATTCCAGACTGATCTGCGGTCCATCATTAGGCTGATTTTCTTTCCTAAATCCGTTTTCTCCGAGCTTTTCCATAAATCTGTCCATTACTACACTTGCTTCAGTCATACCAGCCACCTCTTCTTTTAATAGATTGCTATTATATAACGAATAAAAATTATGCGTATTGTTTACACATTGTCAATAACTCTTTGTTAAAGCAGATTATATCATATCATCTGATTTTTTACAATCTTTTTTAAAAATCACCTCATGTTTCTGGCTTCTGGCAGTATCCTGTACATATTTTTGCTGGATTTCTTCATCCTGTTCCGTATATCTCACTCATTATCAGCATAAAACGAGGTTTTTTGTGAGGATTCTCCCGTTTTAAGCAAGAAAAAAGTCTTGAAAACGTTAATTTTTCAAGACTTTCTGCTAACGTGCGTGAGAGGATTCGAACCCCCGACACCTTGGTCCGTAGCCAAGTGCTCTATCCAGCTGAGCTACACACACATATAAAACTAATTGATATGAAAAATAATATTCCCACATCATTGCCCGTGACTAAAAACATATAATTGAATTTATAATACTCACTCACGAACAATTAGTATCTTATCATATGAATGTTAAACTGTCAACCCCAGAATTCAATTTTTTATAATTTTTATCTGATTTCATGAGTAATCAGCTGTTTTATTCTAGACTATCATAATAATTTAGATCAATTAACAATATATGAGTGATTATGTAGAATATATCAGGCACTGCCCAGTTCGGCAAGACGTTTTGTCTTCTATCAGGGAGTAAAACCCTGTAGTAATCCCTCTTAAAACCATCCGGGATTGTCCCATACTGTTTTTCAATGCAGTAACTTAACCTGTCGATATATCTCAACAGCTATACTTCATATTTCTTTCTTCTTTAAAGGTTACTTATATCACATCAAAATTTCCGAGTAGAACAGGGAAATTTTCAACTTACAAAATCGCCTTGGGGAAACTTTTGTCTTTTTTATTCTCCCTTAAAGCATCCTGATCTGCAAGTTATATCAAAACTAAGAAATAAATTGACAATATTTGGGATATTCTGTAAAATAATAATTGTAAGCAACATCCTCGTTTTATTTTGGCTAGATAAGACGGAGGCGGTTGAGTCACGTCAGGGCAGCAATGCTCTGTTGATCTGATAGATACCCTTGCTAAGAAAGGAGGGTGATAGAAGAAGTGACATTTTGTGAATTACTGATATTTACGTTAGTAACTGGCATTGTAAGCGGAGTAATATCTGCATACATAGTCAGATTTCTTGATAAGAGACGCAAAAATGACCGCCACTCGCCAAAGCACGGTCATTAATGCATTGTAGTATTTAGTTTTCTATAGCCGCTAAAACCTCTTTGGCTCAACCGTCTAACGGATGTTGCTTGCTTTTATGCCAGAACTTTTTCTGTACTCACTATCTTAAACCAATTTTTGTGTATTGTCAACTGGTTTATTCACATATAAATCCATCTATCTCTATATATTTCGATATTTAGTATATAGAATGTCTGCTTGAAATCAGAGTTCTATGGGGATTAAATCATTTCAGGATGTTATAAGTCAAATCTGAGCAAAATACGCTATTTATTCTTGTAACAGTTAAAATGACAGAATCAGATGTATATATTGCTTTCCACATCTGCAGCAAAATCCTACGAAATAAAAAATCCTCATAAATACTGCAAATGCAGTATCTACAAGGAGCTAATGCCCGTGACCGGAATCGAACCGGTACTGTGTTGCCACAACAGGATTTTAAGTCCTGCGCGTCTGCCTGTTCCGCCACACGGGCATACCCTATACTTTCCGTATAGAATGGGACCTATAGGGCTCGAACCTATGACCCTCTGCTTGTAAGGCAGATGCTC
>CAJTVR010000094.1 GCA_910580075.1 uncultured Eubacterium sp.
GGTAAAGGCATCTGATATTGTTCTTTTTCTTAAGTTAATGACATTGTGATTTTACGGCATTTGACAGGATTATTAACATAGAAAAACTGCTCTGCAAATCCCACAAATCCCTTGAAATCAAAGCCTTTCCACACACCTATTTTTCCACCCGTGACATCAACACGACACACTCAACATGCACCGTTTATATATAGCCTTATCCTTTAACGCCCCATGCGCTCCCACAAGCCCCTAAAACTGAACATTTTTCAAGAAGTTCAGCAGTTTACCGCCCATAGAATCCCGTCAAATGCGGTGGCACGGTGGCAAATGGGTGGCAAATGCCACCATATCAGGAACCAGAACCATACCTACAAAGCAGATCAGCAGTTTTCAATAAACCGCTTCAATATCCAGATAACCCATGTCATAAACGTCTTTCTTTTCAGAAACACATTTATTGATCATGTCAATCATTTCTTCTTCCGTGCGCCCGCTCATGGGGATAGTCGGAAAAGAATCATCAAAAGTATTTTCATACAGTTCTAACGCCTGTAACAGCTTTTCGCCCATTCACTCACTTCCTGTCTTTGAAAAACTCCACCCATTCAGGATTTTCTTTGTCAAAAATCTGCACCTGTTCAGCAGTCAGGTTATGGGGATAATCTGCAAAAAGGTTAAATTCCTGCTTTTTATCAAAGCTGAATATCCATTCACCTACAGCATCCGGCGTATCTTTCCACCAGACAAGATCAGATTCATTATTTTTGTACCAGTTATTTGACACTTCCAGCAGCCCCCGTTTCTATCCTCTGATAACTCATATAAGCCCCATATTGCTTATTTTAGCCTATCATTGGATATAACACAAGGGAAACGGAAAACACCGCCTATATGACGGTGCTTTCAATCAATTTCCGCTATGTGCATCAGTGCGCTGCGTAACCGATTATAGAAAGTGCTACGGGATATGTACAGCGCACCGCATATTTCCGGGCAAGTTTCCCCACGGAGATAATACCGAATAGTTATGATCTGTTCCCTGACCGGGATCGACTTGATCGCATCCGTGACCACTTCAAACCTGTCCAGATACTGCCTATGCAAATTTATATACAGTTCTTCAAGGTCAGCATATTTCACTACCCGGTCAGCCATGGCGTCCGTTTTCTTTGTTGTCTGGACACGCACATCAGAAAACAGCTGCCCCGGCGTGGAAACCGCCTGTTCCTGCAACTGCCTGATTTCCGCTGCCATTTCCACCAGCGAAACCACAAGTTCCCGTGTTTCTTCCAGATACCCTTTTGTCACCTTCATAATACGTCCCTACCTTTGTAAATTGTTCAGAATCTTTTCCAATTCCTCTATTTTCCGCTGCTGTTCGTCTGCCCGGATAGAGGATAACACGGCGTTACACCCAAGGATGATAGTGTTCGCCGTCTTATTGTCCATCTGGCCGTTTGCCGCCATGTTCATCACCCTTGTGAGCGTCCGGCGCACGTCAGAGGGCGTTTTTGTTTTTAACCTAATTCCGCTCATATCAAATTCCTGTCTTTCTTTGGCATTGGTGGAAGCGGGTTTTCGGCTTTAGCCTTTTCTGCCTTATATTCTGCAATCCACTGCTTCCTTCTTTTCCTCTGTACGCTTTCCGGCTCTGGTGCCGGGGAAGGGGGCGCATCATTTATAATTACTGTACATTCGGCATTATTATCAGGAACCAGCCCTTCCACATACCCCTGCGCCGCTTCCAGATCTGGAAACCGCTGGCCATCGACCGCCCATCCGGCAACTTCCCGGATAATGATAAACACGTCATTACCATAGGTCAGCTGTATTGTCTGGGCTTTGACAAGCAGCCTGTCAATTAAATTCATAACCATTCCCCCATTCTGCCAGATAAGGGGCCGCCAGCGGCGGCCCCTCCCTGTACCTTATGCGCTCAATTCCTGATAGCAGATAGCCTTTGCCTTATTCTCCAACACAAAAGCGTCATACACAACACGCCCTTCCACCAGATCGCCGTTGATCCCCGGCGGGTTATGGTGCGTAATGTAGCTTTCCAGTTTGGTGGGTGCTACCGTTGCGCACGGATGGGCCACCATGAAGCCGAACTTCTCCGGCAGTCTGGAAGCCGGGATCTTTATTACCGTCAGACCGTCAAGGTTAGCGATCACCCCCCGGATCCTCATATCATTGCCGATGTCGGTTTCCATCGTGATATCCTTGCACTGCTTCATCAACAGATAAGTGGCCGGTGTGACCACAAGGACACGGCCCGTTTCGGGAACCTGTTCATCGTCCAACAGTTTGTTGCAGCTGATAATATCCTCATAAATTCCTGTTTTGGTCAATGCTTTTGCTGTTGGTTTTGTTCCCGCCAGCCTGCACATATTCCCAAAGACATAAGTGTCTACTTCCGGGATCACCACTTCCCTGATCTGCCTTGCCAGTGCCGTGGCTGCTTCCAGAGAATCCCCGGTTTCGTCACTGTCCAGCGCATCAATAGCAAAGGTGAAGGAACGGTCTTTTGACAGTGTACAGGTCTGCGTTGTGGCATTGAGCGACTCTACTTCACCATACCTTGACCAGTTCCCGGTATCCGGGCCAGACCTTCCATAATCATTCATCTTCCCGGTGCTGATCTTGTAGATCTTTACCGTGTGCGCCCCCTTAAAGGCAAAATCTTTGTTTGTCAGAAGTTCTTTCTTGCTCTCCGTTGTGAAAAGCTCATCCACATACGGCAGATATTTTGTTACTAAATCAATAGCCATATTTCATCATCCTTTCAATCCCATAGCTTTCCTGATATCCGCATCAGCAGAAGCACCGCCAGATCCAAAATTAAGTGCGCTGCTCCCAGTGGAAACAACCGTGAAGCCCCGCCCCGTGAAACGTGGGTTCTCTTTCAGGAAGTTTTCAACCGCCTGTTGGAAGCTGGTATTGTCATCCACCAGCTGCATAGCCTTAAAAGTGACATAATCTTTGTCTATGTCCTTCACTCCTTTTGATGCAAGGAAAGCGTCATTCTTATATTGTTCCAATTCCCGCCGGGCATCGTCACGTTCCCGCCTGTACTGATCGGCGGTGTCCATGTCCTGTTTCATACGGGCAAGGCGGTTATTGATGATCCTATCAACGTCTACCTGTGTGAAAAGTTTTTCCGGCTGCTGTGTGCCGTTCTGGCTGTCCTGCTGTGCTGATGCCTGTGTATTTTTCGTGTTATCGTCCATATTTATATCCTTTCTCCGTTTTACGCCCGTCCGGCTGTATTATGAGCGAACAGAAAAAGGCACGGAAACAACCAGTGTTAAAACCAGTCATTCCCGTGCCGTTATTCCAAAGGCTTCCACCCCTAAGAAGGGTAAGGGGTAGGGTACTCATATATTCTATTCGCTGTAGCACGATTATATCAGATGGGTGAGGGGGTATGCAAGCATTTTTTGAGGATTTCAGGGAACTTCCCGCAATCTTACATATCATTTTCACACCCAAAAGCAGGGCTTTACTGCCAAAAACACAGCAGAAACCCCCGCATAAAATCAGTCTTTCAGGATAATGTACGCCCGGTTATACCGGCCTTTCTGCTCCTTCGCCATAGTGCATTTCAGCACCGCATCCCCCAAAAGCTTCAAAATCTTTTGCAGCTGTTCAGGCTGGTCATAAGATACCCTGACCTTTACCATTGTGATCACCCCCCTGACTTCATATAAGCCCATATAGGCATTTTAATCTGGTACTTGATAAAGAGTGCCGCCACATGGTAAACTATGGGTGTTCGGGTCATATGTTTACCATGTGGCAAAGCCCTTTGTTCAGTCTGTTGAATCAAGTTAAGCAGACTGAACCGGGGCATCCAACGAATCCGCAAGCTGTTCAATCTGGTGCAGATACTCAATCCCCACACGGATCGCCGCCCCTATTGACGGATGCAGTTCAGCCGCTTCCTGTGTCTGGTCTGCCATGGCCAGAATATTCTTTGCATCAGCCGCCATTACTGAAATACTTGTCAAAATAGTGTCTGCTTTTCTTTCCTGTCCGCTCATATTTTTTACCTTTTCCTTTCATTCAATATTTGGTGAAACGCTGGAAGGTGCGAACTTCCGGCTTCCCTTTAAAGTTGTTCTATGTAATATCCCGTTATATCTCCCTTGATATGGGAATGACTGTTACAATGTGCTATCCTGTGCCCTTCATAATCACCGCCCCCGGCTCCGTGTAGGTGAATATGACCGCAGTATGGGCAGACAATATATACATGGGTTTTGTCCAGTGCCACCGGGTAAACGTGCCAACATCCGGGCGGCGAATCGAAGGAACGCCCATCAATAACAAGTCTTTTCCCGCCCTCCCACTCAATCATGCCAAGATCATTCAGATCAATAAAAAGTTCCCCCTCTTTTTCTGTAAATCTCTTTGATTTTGCATATTTTTTAAAATCTTTGAATAACATTTTTTCCTCTCTTTCCGTGTTCTGTATGTATAACTCCCTCATTTCTTTTGTTTCTATCAGTACATCAGCAGAAACAAAAGAAACAAAATAAATAGGGGTATATACTACACAGAACGATATTTTATTATCTCAAACTTATGTTTCTTTGCCGCCGTACCTTTGCTAATTTCTGTATGTGCGATTTTATCCCGATACAAAAAGCCATTGATCGCTGTCAGTTCAATTCCCAACTTATTTGAAGTCATTGCAATCGGCGTTCCGTATTCTTTGCTTTTGTCAATGATAGCCTTGCAAAATCCTGACCATGCACCGCCATTTTCTTCCAGCAATTTCAGAATTGTTTTCCTGACGTTCCCCACCTGATAGGCCGCCCACTTTGCATCTGATTCAAATTTTGCGGCGGCCAGTTCGTAAGAATCGCCCTGACGCATCCACTTCCCCCGGTCTTTGTCAAAAATCAGGGGATATTCTTCATACTGAACATCACGGCCGGTCACGGACATTTTTGTCAGCAGATCGCCCCGCTTTTCCTTTGTCAGCACAATCATATCATCAGCCACGCCCGCAATTCCAAAAGTACCCGTGATATTCACAAAAGGATCAGTCGGATCAATACCCTTCCGGGTATGCGTCACCAACATCACCGCTATGCCATGCTGATCTGCAAACTTCTTAATAACCCCGGCTTCACGGGAATCTTTGCCGTAAGCCGATTCATTCCTTTTAGCTTCTCCGCATATTTTGATGAATGTGTCAATGATCACCAGCTTTGTGTCCGGGTGTTCCTGTAGAAAACCTTCCAGCTGTTCAATAAGCCCACTGTCAAGCGTCTGGCTCTCTATTTGCAGTTCCAGCAGTTCCGGGAACCGTTCGCCGCCTGTGATCTGGTTCATGCGCTGTTTCAGCCTGTCAAAGCGGTCTTCCAGCGACAAATACAGCACCCGGCATTGATGGGTATGGAATCCCAGAAAGTCACGCCCCATTGACACAGATAACGCCATATCAAGGCACATATAAGACTTCCCATACTTTGGCGGGCTTGCAAGGATCACCATCCCCACCGGGATAAGCCTTTCAATGATAAATTCAACCGGCTTTATATCCATACGGAATAGTTCAGCGGCGTTCAGTGTGTTTAGTTTTGGTACTTCTTCCAGATCCTTGAAGGTTTCTTCCCGTAGGATAGTATCAAGTTCCGCATCTCCCAACGGATCAGCAAAGACAAAACTGTTTGTGTTGGTCAATACCCGCCTGATCTGCTCTTTGGTGAAATGACCGTTATGCACAAGGTACATCGCCATCCCGGAAAGCGCATTGTTACGGTTCCCGCCTTTTAAATCCCATAGATCAATTTTTGTATTTACTGGAAGCAGTTCTTCCGGTACTTCCTGATAATCTTCACCGTCAAAAATATCATACTTTGGTGGAAAACGGCCAACGCCATCCACGCATAAAGGGATATATGTATCCCCGCCATGGATATCAGCGACAAGGCCAACTGCCAACTTCTGATCTACAGCAGATTTTTTTGTGATCCTGTTCCTGCTGTTTCTCCAAAATGTATGAATATGTCCGTTATCAGGATTTTCCAGCACCATACACAGCCACTGGTTTTCTTCTGCCATTTCTAAAAACTTTTTGGACATTGCCGGATCGTCAAAGCTGATATCTATAAACCCTTCACGCATGACAGCACCGAAACAATCGGTTTCACCCACTTCTGCAAAAGAATAACCAGCCTCCCCTTTGATCCTGCTGCCACGTTCAGGGGCTTTCCCTTTACCAAAGAAATAACCACGGAAGATCACATCATTTCCGTTCCATTGTTCCATTTTTTTTGTTCTCACCTCACTTCCATATGATCAAAAAGTCATTTACAACAGTTACATACCGCCAGAATAGCAGTACCCTGATCCGGGCATACACAGAATTGTGTAATTGATATGGGGGTGTTCCTACCCCTTCCGCAGCCGCCGCACGGGTGCTTATTCAATAATTTCTGTTACCGCTACATTGAGGGCCTTTGCAATCTTCCCCAGCGTGGAGAGTTTGCAGTTCCCGGTTTTGATGATCCGCTGGTAAGACGGATAGCTGATCTCTGCCTTGCTGCATACATCATAAGGATTCATGCAGCGTTCAGCCATGATAAGCTGTACCTTTTTTGCAGATACCGCCAGCATAGATTTTGAAGTTGCCATTTTTTTCACCTTCCTTTCTGGACATTAGCAGCCCTTTTATAAAGATTGTCTATTGCCAGCACACGTTGAAACAGTCAGGCGTGTCTTGCCCTATCAGATTTCACCCTAAAACCTGAAAACTTGCTGTACAGCAAAGGGATTTTTCAAGCGTTGTTTCCCTTGAACCGCTTCCCCGTTTTCCCATTAAAAACCGGGCGAAAACTTGTTGACCAGCACACAATAGACAATGTTTATAAAAGAACTGCTACTGCTTATTCAGCAACTTTTGTTACTCTAACATGAATTATATATTAAACTTTTATTTCTGTCAATATGGATTTTACAGAAATTTTTGTTGCTGTTTTTACTGTAATATGCTATACTACTTCCGAAAGGTAGGTAAAAATGGATATAAGTGACAATATCAGACGTATCAGAAAGGAAAAGGGGCTTACTCAAAAGAAATTGGGGGAATTGTGTAAAATAGCTGAACCTACAATTAGAAGATATGAAGCCGGAACGCTAAAACCTAAATTAGAAACCATAGAAAAAATTGCTTCCGCTTTAGGCGTTGGTGCTTCTGCACTGATGGGCGTGGAATATTATGATAAAAAATATCCCGATCTTGCCCAAGCAAGCAAAGAGTACGAAGGTTTTATAGATTATCTCAATTCTTTGGGGTATATCATAAATGACATATATTCCCCTTCCCAAATACCTGTAGAAGAATTGGAGAAAGCCGGGAAAATGGATATAGTACCAGAAGAATGTATAGAATCCGGCTTTGTTTTGGGAGAATCGCATTCCGTGGAATTTATCAAAGACGGAAAAAGTTTTATTCTGGAAGATGATGAATTTGATGATCTACAAAAATCCACAAAAGACATGATAGCTTTGAAGCTATGGCAAAAGAGTCAAGAACAGAAATAACCCCTCTGTGACGCTCATATAAGCCCATACAGCCGCCTTTGTTGTGTTGGTATAACAATTAAGCTGGTGCAAAAATAACCATTCCCTACCCCTTCCGCAGCCGCCGCACGGTCAGAATGGAAAGGAATGGTGTAAATTATGACAGGTGGAACAAGAAAACGTGGTGCAACATGGTCTTATTATTTTGACCTCGGCACAATTAACGGGAAACGCCAGAAGAAGGAAAAAGGCGGCTTTAAGACCAAAAAGGAAGCAGAAGCGGCACTTGCCAAAGCAATCAATGAATACAATAATGCGGGGCAGCTGTTTGAACCTTCCAACGTCACAGTATCGGACTATCTGGATCAGTGGTATGATCTGTACTGCAAACCAAATCTGAAATACAATACACAGGTGGGCTATTTGCGGATCATGGAAGGGCACTTGAAGCCCCGGTTCGGTCGGTACCGTTTAAAGGCCGTCACTGCTGCCGCATTACAGGAATATGCCAACAAGCTGAAAATGGACGGGCTGGCAAAGCACTCTATAACCGGGATCCTGTCCGTGTTTGGCGCGGCGCTGGACTATGCCGTTGAACCGCTCCACTATCTCCCGGCTAACCCTATGCGCTATGTGAAATATCCCAAAGTGGAGAAAAAGCCCCGTGAAAGGATCATCCTGACGCTGGAAGAATGGCAGCAGATCATTGACAAGTTCCCGGCCGGCTCCCGTTACCACATCCCCCTGATGATCGGGTTTTATACGGGCCTGCGGATCAGTGAAGCCTTTGCCCTGACGTGGGATGACATAGACCTTGAAAACAGAACCTTGACCGTCAACAAGCAGATCGTAAAGCGGAACTTCGGGGCTGATGTCCGCAAGGCCGTGGAAAAGACCGGGAAAAAGGAAATGCGTTCTTCATGGTACTTCACCACTACCAAAACACCCTCTTCCGTGCGTACCGTAAAGTTTGGAGATACCCTGTATCAGGCATTGAAGCAGGAGCGCACCGCCCAGCTGAAAAACGAACTGAAATACAGTGAATATTATACAATCCACGTCCTGAAAAAAGAGGTTGACGAAAAAGGGAATGATATGCAGCGCATTGTTCCTATCCAAAAGTGCGTTGAATCGGCCTTGCCTCGTGTCCGTATGGTCTGCATAGCGGAAAACGGGGAATACACTTCCACGGATTCTTTCAAGTATTGTGCCCGGGTGATCCACAAGGAACTGCTGCTTGCCTTTGATTACCACTCCCTGCGGCACACCCACGCCACGGTACTGATCGAATCCGGCGCTGACGTGAAGGACGTGCAAACCCGGCTGGGTCACTCCAACATCCAGACCACCTTGCAGACCTATGTGCATGACACGGAAGTCATGGCGGCACGTTCCGTTGACCTCTTTGAACAGGCAGCAGGCCGGAAAACCTCATAGAACACCAAAAGAGGGCTGACAGCAAAAGTTCACCGCTGTTCAGCCCTCTCTTAACGTTTTGGGTGATTTTTCAGAATTACGGTGGCAAATCGGTGGCAAGCCACCCGTTTTCACACTCTCTAAACGCTTGAAAACCCTTATTTTATGCGGCTTAAACAGCAAATAGTCTCAACATGCACCGTCTGACAAAACTGATCCACCGCCTGCACCCTGTCCAGCTCATACCCCCTCTCACAAAGATACTTCAAATCCCGTGCCAGCGTAGCCGGATCACAGCTGACATACACAATTTTCTCCGGCCCTGCCTTCACAACCGCATCCAGCAGCCGCACGCTGCATCCCTTCCGCGGCGGGTCTGCCACTACCACTTGCGGGCGGGTCTTTAAAAGCGCCGCGGCACCAGCTTCATCCTGTGCGCTTCCGTCAGACGATGCGGTTTCATTCCCGCCAAAAAGTCTCTCCAGTTCCGCTTCAGCCTCTCCTTCAAAAAACTCTGCATTCGAAATTCCATTGATACTGGCATTCCGGCGTGCATCTGCAACTGCCTGAGGTACGATCTCAATGCCATAAACCTTGCGGGCTTTTTTCGCTAAAAACAGGGAAATTGTCCCTATGCCGCAGTACAAATCCCAGACCGTTTCTTCCCCGCTCAGATCAGCGAATTCCAGCACCTTGTTATACAGTATTTCCGTCTGCACAGGGTTTACCTGATAAAATGACAGCGGGGAAATCTGGAATTTAATATTTCCGATTTCATCCTTGATATAATCACTGCCCCATAATGTTTTCACAGTATCTCCCATAATGACATTATTCCGCTGTGTATTGATGCTTATGGAAATACTTGTCATGCCATCTATTCTGGCAAGCCTGTCTGTCAGTGATGCAGCTTTTGGCAGTGACCTGCCGTTTATTACGATACAGACCATGATCTGTTTGGAGCGGAATCCATACCGCACCAGTATATGACGGATCAGTCCTTTGCCCGTATTCTCATCATATGGCTCTATGTTATACTCTTCCATCCAGGATAAAATGCATTCTACAACATCCTGGTTCTGCTGCACGCCCAGATAACAGTTTTTAACCGGAATAATGTCATGGGTTCTGGCTGCATAAAATCCAGCTGCCAGCTTTCCGTTTTTATCGCGTCCCACTGGATACTGAGCTTTATTGCGGTAACGGAACGGCTCTTTCATTCCAATAACCGGTTCCATCGGAATCTGGCTGTCCTGAAAACCTCCAATACGCATCAGACTGCTGCGTACTTTATTTTCTTTATATTCCAGCTGTTTTTCATAAGCCAGTGCCTGAATCTGGCAGCCTCCGCACTGTCTGTGCAGCGGACACTGCGGCTTCACCCGGTAAGGTGACGGCTTGAGCACTTCCAGCAGCCTGGCATATCCGTATGTCTTTTTTAATTTTGTAATGACAGCGCTGATTTTATCTCCTATAAGCGCATCTTTTACAAAAAAAGTCATGCCATTCCTCTCGTCGTCAGACGGTCCCCTCCATTTGGCAACACCTGTTCCGTCTGAACCCATATCTTCAATTATCAATTCTATTCTGTCATTTTTTTTCATTTCAGCCTCCCTGTCCCAGAGCAGTACTTACAGAATGATCCCGCTGTCTGTTCCTGCTATTATTTCATTAATACAAAATGAAGGGGCCGCCGCACTAAGTAAAACATATACAGGATATCGTATAAAAGAACGATTGAAACCGGCTATATCCTGTATCATATTTCTTAATGTGACAGCCCCGCTGCCGGCTGTATTCTATTAATTCCAGTCATTCAGCCGGCAGTATCTTTATAAAATTAAATGCTGGTTTTACGGATATTGGAATCAAAAGATCTGTGAAAGCCCAGCCAGTCTGTACTGTTTTCCGGAACGTTTGCAAATGCCTCTTCCATGGCTTCCATTTTTGCATCCATATTATCTGCAAAGCTGAGCGCTACTGCTTCTGCAATCGCCGGTTTTTTTGGCGAGCCGTATTCCAGCTCTCCATGGTGTGCCAGAATGCAGTGGATCAGTTCGTTTTCCAGTTTTTTAGGAAAACCGGGTATTGCTGCAATCCGCTCTGTCAGCATCTGTGTTCCGATAATAATATGCCCCAGCAGCTGCCCTTCATCCGTATAATCGTTTTCCGGGAATCTGGAAATTTCTTTCAGCTTGCCGACATCATGAAAAACAGCAGCCGTAACGAGCAGATCTTTGTTTAAAATCTGATACTGTTTTGCAAAATCCGAACACAGCCTTGCGACTGCCAGTGTATGCTGGAGAAGTCCGCCTACAAAACCATGATGCATCGTCTTTGCTGCCGAATGAAATTTGAACGCTTCCTGAAACTTCACGTCTCCAAAAAATCCCATGGCCAGCTGCTTTAAATAAGTATTATCGATCTGTGCTATCATGTCCATCAGCTGTGCATACATCTGATCTGTATCGTATTTGCTGACCGGCAGATATTCTTTCGGATCATATTCTCCCGGCTGAGCCTTGCGGACGCGCTTTACATTCAGCTGCAAAGCACCCTGAAAACTTGTTACATCACCTACTACATTCAGGTAATCCAGTTTTTCGAAATCGTTAATGCCAAGAGAGCCCGGGTCCCATATTTTTGCATCCAGTGTCCCTGTTTTGTCCTGGAACGTCAGTGATACAAACGGCTTTCCTGCTTTTGTCACTGACGGCTGTTTATTTTTACACAGATAAATCTCATTAATGCGCTCCCCTTCACGCAAAGTTTCTATATAACGCATGCTTCTGCCTCCATTTTATATTTCCTCCCTGGCTGAAAATCACCGCAGCACGCCAGCCTCCACCGTACAGCTGAATTTTTTATATCCCTCTGCACTCTGCCGGTTCACTGTGATTTTTACTTCATCTCCCTTTTTCAGCGTCAGCAGAATCTGCTGATAATCTTTCATAGAAAGGATTTCTTTTTTATTCACTGCAGCAATCACGTCTCCCGTCTGTAAGCCTGATATCATAGCCGGGGAATCTGCTGCTGTTTCTTTAATATATACACCCTTTGGTATATCATATTCCTGCGAAATCGCATCTGTAACCGTGCTGCCTTTAATCCCGATATACGGAATGTTCAGCCCATTTGAAAGCAGTTCAATAATATCCTTTAATTCCGAAATAGAGACTGCCGTCAGTGTGTTCTGTTCCTTTTGTATATTTGATGACTGTAGAAACAGTCCGATTACTTCTCCGTCCGTGTTGACCAGAACGCCGTTTCCTTTTGTATTGGAAACAATATTTGTCGTAAATACTGTATAGTTGCGGTCTTCTGTGGTTATTTTATTTGTCACAGAAGTAATGTTTCCGGTCAGTATGGAATAATTCGTTCCCAGCGGGCTGCCAAGAGCGATCACCATCTTTCCCTGCCTGAGATTCAGAGAATTCCCAAGCACTGCTGTTTCAATCTGGCTCATGGTAGATTTCGGTATCTTCTGCACAGGCACACCCAGCACTGCAATGCCGGTGTTTCCATCGTATTTTTTCAGCTTTGCGTCCTGTGTGTCATCATTAATAAAAGTTACCCGTATGGCATTTACATCTTTAATAACCTGGTTTTCTGTCAGAATCAGAAGCTCTTTTGTACTTTTTCCAATAATCAGGCCTGATGCCTGCCCGGAAGCTTCATAAGGCGAATCAAAAATATCGACACCCTCTTTTACGCCAGTCACTGTCACAATCGATTTATTTACATGGCTGCCAATCTGGTACAGCTGATTCTGCAGCTTCTGGTAATCGTCCAGCGTCATATCCTTTTTTTCTGTAACATAGACCGTTTTCTGCCCTTTTTCATTTTTTTCCGGTGCCTGCACATCGTCCGTTACCGTATTCTGATCGATGTCTGCAGCCGTTTCACCAGTATGATCATCGTCTGCCAGGGTATCTTTCGGAATTCCGACCCACTGGTCTTCTTCCCGCTCAAACCATGGTTCCATTACCGGCTTGAGCGCACAAAAAACAAGGCATGAAATAACGCCAAACAAAACTGCATAACCTGCCGTTGCTATGCCTTTCTGCAAAACCTTTTTTTTATTTAACGGCTTGTCTTTTATCTTTTCCTTAATAAAATGCTTTTCTTCCCTTTTGTCTGGCATGAAAAACCTCCTCTTTCGAATACCCTGTACATTTTTGTTTTTCGATACCTTATGTAAAGATTATACGAGGATTTGCCATTTATTTCAAGGAAATTGTTACGAAATTTAGAAAACATATTTACAAACAGCCGGGACTTTTCATTTACCAGATAGTCTTTGAAAAAAGCGGCAGTAACTCCGGATTACCGGGCAGTCCTCGAAAAACGGCAGCAGCTCCGGATTACTGCTCTGCCTCATACCGTCTGCGGTAATAATCCATCGTGCGGTACTGCAGAATATCGCTCAAATGAGAACAGAATGCATGGCTTGTGATCAGCGGCCTTAAATCTTCCCTGACTGCCAGCACGTACCCTTCTTTGTCTGTAAAAAATCCTTTACCAGATGCTTTCAGGAATTTAACAGGCATTGCCTTTGCTTTTGCCAGATGCTGTTTGTCCGTCATATTCTGATACTGTTCATATGTAATATTTTCTGAAAAATCTCTCCAGTTTTTATTTTTGTCAAAAAATTCTTTCCAGCATAGAAGCAGTTCATCCTCTGTAACTTCCAGCCGGATATTTCCATTATTATAAAACGCATACAAAACAGGCATCTTGTATACTTTTACCATATCCGTAGTTTCTATTAAGGACAGGAACTCTTTCCCGATTCCATGATACAGTTCTTCCTCATCTTCAGATAATTCCTCTAACTCATGCAGATAATCCAGATAATGCCTGAATGGATTTTCTTTTGCATGCCTCATGCAGTACTGGTACACCTCGTCTTCCATATAAGTAAACAAATCCATTCTGGAAGGAACGTTTCCGTTTAGCAGATCCCTGATACGATAATATTCCCGGCTGATACGCTCCTTTATTGTCAGAGATTTTTTATCCAGTTCTTTAAATAAATCAATCAGCCGTATATCAAAATCAGCCGTGCAGCCGTCCGGATATTCTGCATCATACCAGGCAGCTGATGCTCTCTCTTTGTATGCTGTCTGTGTACCAGGCAGCAGCGGTATTTTACCAGCTTTTTCATAATTCCCGATAAAATCCAGTACATTTAAATATTCTTTTCCCTTATAAGTACGCAGCCCTCTTCCAAGCTGCTGTAAAAATACAACCGGAGACTCTGTAGGCCTTAGAAACATAACCATATCAAGAGAAGCGATATCCAGCCCTTCGTTAAACATATCTACCGAAAATATCACACGCACTTCCTGGTTTCTCAGCTTTTCAATAGCTGTGTCCCTGTCTTCTGAAAACCTTCCGTCCGCACTGCTGTACACCGCTGCTGATGAAATGCCTCTGCTGCAGAATTCCTCCGCCATTTTTTCCGCATGCTGCCTCGAACAGCAGAATCCCAGCGCCCTTTTGGACCTGTATTTCATATAATGCTTATAAATCAAATCATACCGCCTGGCATTATCCTTATAAATCCCGGTCAGTTCTCTTTCATCGTATTTTCCTCTTACAAGATGCAGCCCTGAGTAATCGGTTTCATCATATATGCCATAATAGTGAAACGGTACCAGGATTCCTTTGTTAATCGCCTCTTTTAAAGAAATTTCATACGGCACATTATAATCGCAGATTTCGTAAATATTTTTCCCGTCCATCCGTTCAGGAGTTGCTGTAAGCCCGAGCATAAACTGCGGCTTAAAATAATTTACAATTCTTCTATACTGTTCATTTACCGCATGATGAAATTCATCAATAACCAGATAATTAAAATAATCCTCCGCAAAATATTCTTTCCTTAAATATTCAGCCCTGCCCAGCGTTGAAACCGACGCAAAAATTACAGACTTGTCCGTATCTTTCCGTTTCCCGTAAAAAAACCCATAATCATCTGATTTGCGCACATTTTGAAATGTTCTGGCTGCCTGTTTTAATATTTCTTCTCTGTGAGCCACAAACAGCACCCTTTCAAATTTTGCTGAATCAAAAGCTGCCAGATATGTCTTTCCGACTCCGGTTGCCGCCTGAACAAGCCCTTTTGCCGCTCCTTCTGCCCTGCTGTCCTCCAGTGCATATAACGCCTCGATCTGTATCCCTCTCGGCTGGAATAACTCCTGAACAGCCGTATCTTTCTCTTCTTCCAGGCTGTCATACCGGGCCAGGTCTTTCGATACTGCCGGTTTATGCCAGTTTTTGGAATACCTGTATAATTCCTCATCATCTATGATAATGGAATGATGAAAAAACAGGTCTTCAAATGTATGATAAAACAGCTGGTAATTCTGCGCGTCCGTTAAACTGCTGAAACGGTAATTCCATTCTATCGCGGATGTCAGCGCACTTCTTGAAACATTCGAAGATCCGATATATATTTCGCTTCTGTTCTCATAGTGAAAAATATAGGACTTCGGATGAAACGATCTTCCTTTATCGTTATAAAATCTTAAATCAATACGGCCGCCCAGCTCCTTTTTAATCAGATAAAGTGCCGATGGCTGTGTAATTCCCAGATAATTCCCCGTCAGAATTCTCACCGGAACACCGCGGTCCAGCGCGTTCTTTAAATCCTTTAAAATCATTCTTACCCCGGATTCCATAAGAAAAGACACAATCATATCTATGCCTTTTGCCTTCATTATGCTCATCTTAAGCTGATAATATAAAAACCGCTTCCGGTCTCTGTCCCCGGTCATTACGTCGGCAGATTCGATAATCATATCATCTGCCTGAATATACGCCGTCTGCTCCTTTGCGGCACTTATTTTTTCCGCAGAATTAAATTGAGCCATTTTTCCTCTCCCCGTCCAGGTCTTACATCTGATGTAACCCACTGGTCTTCTGTCATCATATTATGAAACTGTTTTAAAAAATCTGCAAACGTATCTTCGGTCATATCCGTAAAATATCTCCCGTTTCTTTCCCCTTCGAATGTACCGTATTTGAAAGAAGTATATATAATTCCGTGATCCTTCAAAGCCGTTACCATTCTCCCCATTACGTCCGCAAGTTCATGTACAGGCAGGTGCAGGATTGAAGAACATGCCCAGATTCCGTCATATCTCTGTATTTCTGCCAGTTCCTGAAAGAGCATATTTTTAACTTCAATGCCTGTATTTCTGCCCGCAATCCTGCACAGTTCCAATGACCCGTCTATGGCATTTACCCTGAATCCCTGTGACAGAAAATATTTTGTATCGCGTCCCGAGCCACAGCCGAAATCCAGAATTTCAGCTTCCACGGGCAGCCTGTCTGTAAACCTGCTCCAGACAGAATGAAAATCTATAGATACCGTCCCTTCTGCAAATTCTTTTGCATTCCTGTTATAATAATGAATCGTTTTCATATTCTGCAGTCCTTTTCATTTTTTATGTTTTTGTAATCTAATTTTTAACCCTGCGCCTGACTGTATTATATCACATACCGGCAAAAGCACGTACCCTGATTCATTAAAAACCGGTTACATTTTCCTGAAACGTATCTGAAATACGCTTTTTCACAAATTCCGGCATGGCAATGGCGCAAACCAGACGTGCAGAATAACATAAAATATTTTGCATTGCTGGTATGGGAATGCTATACTGATATCCGATGATTCATTTACCTGCTGAAAACGGCACTATTCGTAAATCCAGGCACTGGTAAAGTCCATAAATGAAAGGAGACCCAATATGAATATACAGATCTATGGTACAAAAAAGTGTTTTGATACAAAAAAAGCACAGCGCTATTTCAAAGAACGGGGAATAAAATTCCAGTTTACCGACCTGAATGAAAAGGGGATGAGCAAAGGCGAACTGCGAAACGTAAGACAGGCAGCCGGCGGTCTGGATGCCATTTTAAATGAACACTGTAAAGATCAGGATGCGCTCGCTCTCGTGCGTTATATTGCAGAAGATGAAAAAGAAGAAAAGATTCTGGCTAACCAGCAGATTTTAAAAACCCCGATTGTCAGAAACGGAAAACTTGCCACAGCCGGATATCAGCCGGATGTATGGAAGCACTGGGAATAAATGAAAGACTGATATGCGGCTGTTTTCTATTTTTATGACCTTTCAAATACAATGTCCGTAATCACAAATGATTTTCCTTTTTTCTTCAAATCTATATGGAACTGATGCACTGTTACATCGTCCTCGGTTCCACCCCAGTAAGATAAAACTTTGACTTTTGCGGTATACGTATTATTTTTTTTGCTGAATTTATACTGGTGGTTCACATACCAGTCGCCCCAGTCTGTAAAATTCATAAGAACATATTTCTTGTCATGCGAAAGCGGATAACTGCTGGAAACAGACATGCCATCCCCGGCCGCAAAAGCAATCTGAAAAGAATTCCCAAACAGCGCCTTCCCCTTTTTCTTCACTGCTGCTTTTACAGAATCTGTATACCTGAACACCCCTCCATACGGCTGATACTTTTTTAGCAGACGGGCATCGCTGCTGTACTGGCTGAATACAGTGTCTGAGTATGCCACATTATGAAAAGCAATATCTGTCTTCATCTTTGAATTGAACTGAAACTGATCCAGCTTTGGCGGATGATTACAGCTTCCGTCTATATAATGGATGATATTGTTGTCAATAAGTTTCTGGATTTTCTTTTTTTCGCTGGAAGACACACTTGCAGCTTCTGCCTGTACAAAAGTCCATGGCACAGAAACAGCTAAAACTGCGAACATGCATAACAGCACTGCAATGCCTGTCCTGATCTTACAGTATGTGAATTTCATTTTGTTACCCTCCCGGTTTCCATGTATTTGATACAAGTATATAACTATTTGTTGATAAAAGTCAACAATAGGTTTTTCTTCACCTTCCAGACTGCATATCCTTCGTTACTTTTCACACCCACGCCAGATTTATGCATAACAATACGCCGATGCTGCAAT
>CAJTVR010000095.1 GCA_910580075.1 uncultured Eubacterium sp.
TTTTGATTTTGCCCCTATACCTTTTGATTTTGCCTATACTTTTTGATTTTGCCCCGATGCAAAATCAAATTGTAGAAAAATGTTGTAGATTGAAATGAACATATCACTATGTTATAATCCAACCATAGTTATCACACATAGATCAAAATGAGATGTAAAAATGAGGTGAAATATATGATTGTGTGGATAGACGGAGTTAATGGTGTAGGAAAATCCCATGTAGCTAAAGCATTAGCAAAACTTTTGACAAACAAAAATGCGGAATACGTGGAATCTGATTTATATTGGATGAACCTCGTTCAAAATGAATTTCCAAAAGCCCTTTCTGGGCTTAATCCATATTGTAATAAATTCTTCCTTACCGACCTTAGGGAATCATTAGAAGAAAAAATCTATAACTTAGGCAGAATGCCTATAGTGCCGGTATCACTCGTAGATAGGATGTGCAAAAAAGAACTTCTGGATTATTTTGAAGATAAAAAAGTTTCCACGCTTCACATTATTCTTGAAGCGAAAAAAGAAACCATCATATCCCGCATAAAAAATGATCCAATCCGGAACGAAGACGCACAAAACCAACAGATATATAATGTACCCTGGCAGATGCAGTATTTGAAAACTAACTATCCAGATGCTGTAAGAATTGACACAGAAGATAAGACTCTAGACAATATAGCCAGTGAAATCATGGATATGATGATATAGTATTTCGGTCTTTCCATCCTTAAAATACACTGAACAGTTCCAATTCGTCAAGCTCCCCGCAGCCATTATCTTCCCAACCCCGGGGGATTTGTGCTTTCAAAGCTGTACCAGTCGTCCTCGCGGAATGCCGTGAGCGGGCCGTCCAGTTTTTCCAGCCTGGAAACAAACCTTCCGGTCCGCTCACGCTTTGCTCGTTGCTCCGTGATAGCCTGACTGACTTCCGAAAGCCGCTCCTTCGCCTCGTTAAACCGCTCCGCTTCCAACTCCGATGTGCCAAAAAGCGTGTCTTTTATGGAATCGTAATTCTCCCGCACACCATCCATTTCTGAAAAGACAATGTTTGCCGCTTTCAGAAAAAGCTGTTTGATGGCATCATCAAGGTACGGTGTGCCGCAGCTCTCTCCGCCATCATATTTATGGTTGCACTGACAGATGGTCTTTCTGTGCTTGTGTTGGAGTGCAACATCTTGGGTTCGTACCAGCCTCGCAGTCCGCGCGTAGTTTATCTGGCCCAAACATGCTTTCCCAGCCTTTCCCAGAATATCCGGACGATGGGATTCCCTCCGCTGTCAGCAGCTCGCCCTTGCCATCAAACGTCTCATAGAAGTCAATTCATTTTATACATCCCCGTTTTGTATTGGACAATAATTATCATCACACAGATAGTCATTATCTGAACATTCGATCAGTCCCTGTGCAGCTTCATTCGGATTGTTCAAATTCCCAGCATTAATCCGGGTAGATGTTATATATACATTTTTCTTTTTTACAGGGCAATAAACAGGCCTCATACTTTCATCTCCATTCTTTCATAAATTTCTTAATATTAACAAGAATTTATCTGGCTGAATCATTTTCACCTCTGGCATAAATTACTTCATGTTTCTGTTAAAATCTTATTTAGATTAAAAACTCACCATAAAACAGTAATAAGATCAGAAACTCCCATTCCGACATATTTCTATATTGCTGCCCACATATTTCTCATACCTGCACCGCCAGTGACTCTGCCAGTTCCTCCACCTGGTCCATTGTAAATCCAAAATACCTTGCCACTTCTTCTTTCTGCAGCTTTCCATCCTCCAACATTTTTAACGCAATCTCCTTTTTTTCCATATCTATCAGTTCTTCCATTCCCTTGCTCATGGCTTCCACCCCTTTCTCATCGTTTTTATAATACCCAACCTGCCTGGCCAGCGGCTGGTAATACATATCCGACGGGCTGCTGCATGAAAAATCATGCATAAGCCGCCCAACCGGGTCATCCCCGCGGTAAGCCCCGTTCACATAAATAATATGCGTGCCGTCCCCGAGCAGTTTTCCGGTTTCTGATACAACCCTCTGCGCATGGTACACAGGCAGGCCGCAGCCCATAACATCTTTTTCCGTAATAAAAATACAGTAGCATTCCGGGAGCCTGTCGTATTCTTCCCCTTTTACAAGGGTATTTGCATCCATCATGCTGGCATTATACCTTGCCCGCTTTACGCCGGCCCCTTTGTCTGCCCGCTGTATTTCTATATCAACCGGTTCTTCTTCTGTTGTTTCTGCATGAATGTCAAGCCTGACGGAATGCCCGTGCAGGTTTTTTATCTCCCTCTGCGTATGAACCTGTGTAACCCTGATGTCTGTCCTTTTTAATATGATGCGCAGGATCAGCTCCGTGCATTCAATATTTTCATCAAACACCCGGCTCATCAGTTCATCGTCAAACAGTGTAAATCCCTCTATTTTCTGCCGTAGTTTTACTGCCCTGCCTTGGTCTGCCAATTTATCCACACCTACTTTCCTTATATGTTTCACTATATCCATTTTAACACACTGTCCTGCATGACTCAATATCTGCTTTCATATACGCAGCCTGTACTGAAAAAGCGGTATGATTTGAAAAAAGGCTTCTGCATCCCAGTCTGAATAATACCGCTTTCCAGTAAATACAGGCTCCTCTACGCTTTTATTTCCATCCCGTTCTTGAAAGTAAAACGGATATCTTCCCTACTGTATACCGTGGCATAATCCACAAGGCTGTACCAGTCGTCCTCGCGGAATGCCGTGAGCGGGCCATCCAGTTTTTCCAGCCTGGAAACAAACCTCCCTGTCCTCTCCCGCTTTGCCTGCCGCTCCGTGATGGCCCGGCCGGCTTCCGAAAGCCGCTCCTTCGCCCTGTTGAACCGCTCCGCCAGGCCGCTGTATTTCTTCTGGTACTCTGTCTGGTCAAGGGCGGTGCGGGCGTTCTCTGCCACACACTGCTTAATCAGTTCTGCCGCCACGTTCATCTCCTCCTGCAGCCGCTGCCTCTCCGCCTCCAGATCTGCTGTGCCGAAAAGCGTATCCTTTATGGCATCGTAATCCTCCCGCGCGGCATCCCTTTCCTCAAAAATGGCATTGGCTGCTTTCAGGAAAAGGGATTTGATGATCTCCTCGTCAAGATGGGGTGTGCCGCATTTCTCCCCGCCGTCAAATTTGTGGCTGCACTGCCAGATGGTCTTCCGGTACTTGCTGTTGGAGTGCCACACTTTGGAGCCGTACCATCCGCCGCAGTCACCGCATTTTATCCGGCTGGAGAAAACACCCGCGCTGCCCGCCCGGCTCTTACCGGAATGCCTGGCCGCCATCTGGTGCTGCACTTCTTCAAATACGGATGGGCTGATGATGGCCTGGTGGTTGTTTTCCACATAATACTGCGGCACCTCGCCCTCATTCACTTTTTTCTGCTTGGTAAGGAAGTCCACCGTGTATACTTTCTGCAGGAGCGCATCGCCTTTGTACTTTTCATTCGTAAGGATGCTCCTGACCGTGCTGGACGACCATGTCTGCTTACCGCCGGGAGAAGGAACGCCTTCCGCCGTCAGCAGCCTTGCAACCGCATTAGGCGAGCGCCCCTGTAGGAAAAGGCCGTAAATCCGCCGGACAGTCTCCGCCTGTTCCTCGTTGATGACAAGGTTCCCGTCATCGCCCCGGTCATAACCGAGGAAACGCTTGAACGGCACCGTGACCTTTCCGTCCGCGAACCGCTTCCGCTGGCCCCAGGTGCAGTTTTCCGAAATGCTCCGGCTTTCTTCCTGCGCCAGCGAGGACATGATGGTAAGGAGCAGCTCGCCCTTGCCGTCAAACGTCCAGATGTTCTCTTTCTCAAAATAACACTCCACCCTGTTTTCTTTCAGTTTCCGGATTGTGGTCAGGCTGTCAACCGTGTTCCTTGCGAAACGGGAAACGCTCTTGGTGATGATGAGGTCGATGCTGCCGGAAAGCGCATCCTCCACCATTTTGTTGAATCCATCGCGCTTTTTTGTATTACATCCTGTAATGCCTTCATCTGCGTATACAGATACAAATTCCCAGTCCCCGCGCCCGTTAATGTAATTCGTGTAATAGTCCACCTGTGCCTCGTAGCTGCTCTGCTGCTCCTCGTGGTCGGTAGAGACGCGGGCGTAGGCCGCAACCCTGCGTTTCCTGCAGCTGCCGATTTCATCTGCCGTGTACCTACTCCTCGTGGCGGGTATCGTGATCACACTCTTTGCCACCGCTCTGCCCTCCCTTCTTTGAAATGGAACTCCAGGCTCCCGTCCGGGAATGCTGTAATTTCCTCTATCTGCTTCTCAAAATCCGCTTCGCTGAATTTCTCCAGCCCCATCATGTATGCGGATACCTGCCTTAACTGGTAATCGGTGTAATTCGGGTTATGGCACTCCACATTTTCCTTTTCCTGCCGATGCAGTACCAGTACACCCACTTCCCCGCGCCGTTCACCCGGTGGTATGTATTCCCGCAGGCGGCGCACCGTATCTTCCCCTGGAAGCAGTCCGTGACCGTGGCGATGTGCCTGGGCGGGTCCAGGTGCAGGTTCTTCCAGACTTTCGTCTCCCCGCCGGCAAGCCGGAATTCGATATCCCCATTCGGCAGGACTGCCTTTTCAAACACAGCCCCGTCAAACTCATCCATCCCAAGCGTCCGCGCCGAAATCCGCTCCAGCTCTTCCTCGCTGAAATTCACGCTGGTGCAGCTCATGCCCGTCTCCTTTTTGGAGCGGCATATCCAGTGTACATAGGTCTTCCCCCTTACGGTCCCTTTTTTCCGTGTAAAGCAGTTTCCGCAGATGCCGCATTTCATCTTCCCCGTAAAAGGGTAGGTGGGATTCACAAGCCCCGCCCGCCGCTTCATCTCCGCCTGAACCTTTGCGTAGGTTTCCCGGTCAATGATGGCTTCATGGCAGTCCGCCATGTAATACTGCGGCAGCTCCCCGCAGTTCTTCACTTTCGTTTTTGTGATCGGGTCCGCCATGTAGCATTTCTGCCGCCGGATGTCCCCGGCATAGACCTCGTTGAAAATGAGCTGCCGCACTGACGCCTCCTGAAAACCATTCCCCAGCGTGGTGCGTACCCCTGCCTGGTTCATGTTCTCCGCAATCCGGCGGAAGGAAACGCCGCCAATGTACATCTGGAACATCCAGCGGACTGCTTCCGCCTCTTCCGGGATGATGACATATTTTTTCTCATCCTCATCATACCGGTATCCGAGGATGTGCTTGTTTGCCGCCCCGATCTCGCCGGACTGGAACCGCCTCCTGACTCCCCATTCCACGTTTTCTGAGATGCTCCGGCTCTCCTCCTGCGCAAAGGATGCCAGGAGCAAAAAATCCCCTGCCTTTCTTAAAGCCTGAAAGGCAGGGGCCCATGCGGGTATTTCTGCACCCAAAAAAGTACACGAAGCAAAGGCTGCCCCGCAGGAGCTTGAAAAAATTCTTTTTTTCAGACTCCTGTATGCATCCCCTGCCCAGGTTGTACTTCCCTCGGCGTCAGATTTTTTATATTTTCTGCTGCTAGTGTTTCTGCCGGCATATCCGCATACGCGCAGCCAGATGCACCAGGCGTGTGTTTCCAGCGTCCTGCAGGCAGAAGCAACCATGCTGCCCCGCAACAAGCCTTTAAAGCGCTTTCCCCAAACCGTTTTTTCTCAAAAATTTATGCCTGGATGTGCATAATTGCATCATAAACTGAATATCATCAAATAACTGGGTCTCCGCAGCATACGCATGCCTTACAGCTGCCCGCATAAAGAATGGCACATATTTTTAATATCCTGCCTGAAAAATAAGCATCTGCGGCCGCAGCCGGGCAAACTGCCATTACTAAAAATAAAAAACCACTGGAACGCACGGATTCCACAACATTCCGCAAGCATTCCTTTCATTGCAGAACTACTGTGATATCAGCACATCCAAGTGGCTGTCTTTACAAGTTAGTCATGGTATTCAATTTTAAGCTGTTTCTTTACCTGGTTTTTCCCGTTTTTCCTAAATGGACTGGTATGTCTTCTTTCGTGACCATGCATTTATGAAGCACTACGACATCTTCTGTGACTTCCTTTTCTGTCTTACAGACAAAACACTTCTTATGCCATGGGCATTTCCTGGCACATCTATAAACCACTCCCTCCACCATGCTGTATTCACCTCCGTATCCTGGTTATATGTTTGTTTGCTAACATATTAACAATCTAGTTAAAAAAATACGCAGGCTCCCGTGGCCTGCATACTTTTTCCATCCAGAACCATACGCAGCCTGCAAAGCAGCCCTGTTTAACAATGCTGCCCATACAGGATACCCTGCGGTATATAGCCGAGCTGCATCAGGCGGTACGATGCCGCTTCAAAGGACACATTGAACACCCGTGAAACCTCAGCAGCAGCACAGCCTGCAAAAACCGTCCTGGCTCCCCTCTTCCTTACGCCTTCCGCCACTTTCCTTACCATCGGCACAGGCAAGAGTATTGCGGAAGAAAACGCATTCGCCTGCCATTCCATCCAGTCCCTGTCCCTCCACGTCTCCGGCCGTTTTGCCGCCAGCCCTTTCATGTCTATGCGGCACTGCACAGCCCCCTCTGGCGTCTTCCCCGCATAGCCGGAAACGCCCCTCCGGCACAGGGCATAATCAAAATACTCTTTATGGAGGAATTCATGGCCTGCCTCGTGCCCCATGGTAAAACGGTACCGGTGCTCCTGGCTGTCCGCCAGCAGCGTCCTGTCGATAATCACAGTGTGGGCCTTTGCACTGATATAATCCGCACATTCACGCTGCGGGTCATAAACCGGCACTTTATTCGTGTCGTGGAAAACCGTCATCCCAAGATAAACCCCGCAGTGTGACAGGTACTGGAAATCCTGGCCCATCCCAAGGTAATTCTGTGCAAATGAATCAATGTCAATCTCCTGCGGCACCTCCAGGGCACCCGGCATAAAATCCCATACAAGTCTCCTGCCAATCTCATCAATTTCCTTCCTGCTTAATACCGGCATCCCTGATTTCTTTCTTGCTATCACTGGCCTGTACATATTCCTGGTTCTTACCCTTTCCGCTTTTTCAGCTCTTCTACAAACTGCTTCCATTCCTCTTCCCCTGCATCCAGGTCCCTGGCGGTCCTCAGTGCAGCGCTGACATAATCCCTCTCCATAATGTATTCTGGCAGGTCTGGTGCCACTGCATTCCGTTTTCTGCCAGCGAGGTTGTACATCAGTTCACGTTCTTCATCCGATAAATCTAATATTTTTGCGAGCTGCGTAAGTTTCTCCAAGCCAAAAGGGTTGCGCCTGTCTTTTTCCACATCTGTTAAAAATGGGGCGGATACGCCGAGCATGTCTGCCATCTTCCTCAATGTAATCTGTTTCCCGGCCCTCTTCTGGCTTATGAATTCCCCAAAATTCGCATACAACATAATCTTCACCTTTTCTTCTCTCTTTTTCGTTTTGTTTCTTGTTTTTCGTCCTGTATCCTTATTTTTATCACTTTAGCTCATTTGCTTGTTCGCGCATTTGCTAATACCAGTATATTAAAATCCGGAGAAGATGTCAACCATATTTTTGAAAAAGTTAATCTTCACTGGCAGTGCATATAACCAATAAGACAGCGTTTCGTCAAATATCTACGCTTTTTTATGCAAAGTGAAACATCATTCAAATCGGACAGGCAGGGCGGTCAAAATGATTACGGGGCGATTGCTCCATTGACGTCCTGCCTGTGCATTGATACAACTCCTGATATAAAATTTCATGATAAGTATGTGCCTGATTATTCATCATTTATATTTTTTTCAATTCAGCTAAAATTTTCTTTAGAATTTCGGGCATTTCTCCTCCCATCCTGCCCGCATTTTCAAGTATAGATAACAATTCATTAACAATCAGCCACGCAACTACCAATAAACCAAACATTGTATTCGTCGGAAAATTTATTCCTATTTCATTTGCAAGATTATATATAAGATAATCTGATACAACCGAAACCAGAATAATAAAAATATATCCAACTTTTTTATAGATCCCAACCAGGCTCTTTTTACTGCTCCACCCATAGTTTTTGTCAAACAGATGTTCCAATGACTCCTTTTTAGCAGCCAGCATCCCTGAAATATAATCTGCCGCCATCAAGACAAACAACAATATGATACTTGGAAATAGCAGCCCTAACCTGTCACTTATCCAGGCAGTTGTTAATAATGTAGCCGCTTTTTCCCAAACTCTTTTCTCCATAATCATTCACCTCTGTCACTCTACAATGAAATAAAATGAAATTTCTGCAAAACAAAACTCTCCCTATTCCAATTCCTGCCCACTGTTATCAAAATATTCAGCTTTTAGAAGAGAATAAAACTCTTTCCTAAGCCGGTGAATATACTGTCTTGACATACTATGTTTCAGTGCAATATCTACATCTGACATATTCCCTATAAGTATCTCTTCAAAAATTTCTTTTTTGATCCCACAGTATTTTTGAGCAAAATTTTTCATATCCTGAATAAAAATCATTTCATTAAAATGTTCGTCTTTATACAGAATACTGGTGAATACCTCATCTTCTAATGCCTGTTCATTATCATTTTTCTTTCTGCTCCTTCTGTATAATTCCATATATTTGTTATTTAAAGCATTGTTCAGATATGTAATGCATTTTCCTTCTTCATCAAAATATTCTATTTTGATAATCGCTTCCCACAAAGCAGCCATCAACTCAACGTAAACATCATCCTTTTCATCTTTATAAAGACGACTGATATATTTTTTCATTGACGGCATCATTTTATCTACAACATTTGAAAAAAAGCTGCTATTTCCTTTCTCAATTTCTCTGATATACGTTACAATTTCTCCCATAATTCTTCCCTCCTGCAAACGTAAAAAGAAGAAATAACGGCAAATGTAAACTTCCATATCGAAAAATTTCTAGCTGTATGATGTTGTAATAAAATGCTGTCAAATCATAAATATACTACATTTATATAATAATATTATTTAGTATTATATTATACAATATGATAACAATATTTTAATTACTATTACACTGCTTTTAAATATTTGTGCCAGCAAATGCTCACGTTTTTACAAATAAGATTGACAATTTATATTATCATATTGTATAATATAATTCAGAAAGATAATTCATGCTATGGGCCAGCACACAAAATTGCACTTGAAAACAGATGATTTTTACTTCAAAATAAAAGTACAGCAAGGAGGATTTATGAAAAGCAGAAAGACAAGACTATTCATTTTGGCTGTCATTCTTATGATGGCATTTGCCGGATGTAGGGAATACGCCACACCCATTTCAAATAGCAAAAATATAGAAACCACAGTCCAGGCAAAAGATCACGGTGCTGATATCGAATCATTTTTTATCAGCTGGAACGGGACGGTGCAAAAATTTGACAGATCAGCCGGGACTATCACTGGCATCCTGTCAGACATTGCCTCATTAGCATGGATTGCCCCCCCCAGGGGAGGAGATGGTTTTAACACTACACCCACAGAAATAAAAGAATCGGACAGCCCTTATATTCTTGAAAGCAGCCTGGCATTAACAGCAGAAGACAGCGCAGGCCCGGCTGAATACCAGAACATCTGGGTACGGATTATCCGCAGTAAAACAGTAAAAGCAGAACCTGGAACCACCATGCCAGGCGGCAAGGACCTATTCATTTACAAACAAAATAAAACCGCTTTTCTGGCAATACAGTCTGAAGATTTAGAAACATGGACCGTTTGGGAACTTCCCAAGTACGGTGAATGGCTGGACAAAGAAATACAGATATTTATGCGTATGGCAACAGGATTATAAATATTTGTGCAAAGCAGTTTACATTTAAACGCTATTTCACTTTCTTACCTATAGACTTGCAAGTCTTCAAAAAAGGAGGAAAGAAAAAATAGCAAAAACAGCAATACCAGCAACAAGAGTAACCTGTACGGACGGTTCCACAGATTACAAAATCGGGAAAAACCCAAACACAGATACTGATGATAAGATACAGGCATTTGTAGATGCATTTAAAAGCAGCGCAAAAACGGCCCAAAACACCTGCCACGGCCTGCCTATGAAATTGATTCTGGCTATGTGGGGAGGTGAATCTGGCTGGGCAACCGGCGATACACAAAAGACGAACCAAAACTGGTCAAATATGATCTATACCAGTGCATCAAACCCTGTAGGAAATATCGGAAGAGGAACAAACGGCTGGGCAAAATTTGAAGAACGAAAAAAACATGCAAACGCATTTGCATACTTTTTCATCAACAATTCCCGTTATTCCGATCTGATCGCATACTTGAAAAGTACATCTAATCCGAATATAAACACATGTATTTCCTATATTGCCAATGCTAATTACGGCGGTTCTGACCACGAGGCATACGCTAACCTGGTAAAAAGCTGGGTATCAACACTGACAAGGCACTCTGATATCAGCTAACATATCCTGTCAGAACAGGAACTTCTCTCAGAATATTTTTTATATTCCGACTGGATCTAACTAATAACACAGATAAAGGCTGCCAATAACCTGGCAGCCTTTATCTGTGTCTGTTCCTCACAAATATAACACCTGTATACAATCTGTTTCCCTGCTCAAAACAAACTGACTTAAACACTTCATTCATTTCCTGCAGCTCTACCCAAAAAGATGCTTAACATATATACATTCCGAAGTTTTCCTGAAAAGATATATACAAAATTACAGAACATATCTGGTTCGTGGATTTGTCAGCCAGATACAATAGCATTTGAAACACGTCCAAAATTCCAAACACCACAAACAAAATTCCCTTTCAAAACACATTTATTATACTTAAAATATTGACTCATTTTGCCAATATTTTTTTAGTGTTGTTTACAAATTACGATTCATTTTCTTTTTATATAACAGAAGTGTTAAATGATGGCCCGGGACGTCAAAAGATCACTTCAATAAACATAAGAAAGGAATTTATTCGTATGTCTACAAAAGTAAGATATGCTGGTTCTGGCGGGCTTAATGTCAGAAATGCAGCAGCAGGCACAAAAACATCTACCCTGAACGAAGGCGACTTAATGTATGATATCTCAGGCGTATCCACGGTTACAAAACCCTTAAACGGAACATCCTATGTGTGGGTAAAGGTTCATTTTTATAAGTCTGACACTCAGGAAGAAGGAGATGGCTGGGTAACCCAGTCAAATACAAAAACAGTATCAACATCAGTACCGGATAAATCCAAGGTATACAGCTCAAATTTACCTCTAAAACAGTATCAGATGCTGACAAACGCCAGATATATTTACAAGTATCTAAAAAACCAGAGCTGGACTAAAAACGCTATCTATGCCATTCTTGGAAATATGGAGGCAGAAAGCTACATAAATCCTGGCAAATGGGAGCGTACCAATGATACATCAGGCGGATATGGATTAACCCAGTGGACACCAACAACCAAATTAACCGATTGGTTAAACGGAGCCGCAAAAAGTGATATTGACAACCAGCTGAAAAGAATATTATATGAAGTAAGCCGTAACAATGAACAGTGGGATTCAGCAAAACACAGTCCATCTATGAGCTTTTCCGATTTTACCAGCTCTACAAAAAACTGTAAAGAATTAGCCGAATATTTTGTAAGGTGCTATGAAAATCCCAGAAATGTAGAAACTAAAGTGTCAGCGCGAAAGAAAAACGCTGCCAAATGGAAAGCCATCATTGACTGCTTGTTATAATTAATACAAAATCATATCATATGCAGGCCGATGCCTGTCACTGTATGATACAAAACCCACAAAGCAAAGGCAGGATAATTTATAAAATGGATATCCCGCCCTTGCTCCTCATGTATTGAAACGGTATTGCACGCAGATGACGGGCTTTAAAACCCCGCATATTCCCCGCCTAATCATAAAAACGACAGTCATATAAAACATTGGACAGCCTTAAAATCCGCCTGAAAACGATATCCCCATAGGTAAAATACAGTGTTTTGTCTTTAAGCTCACGGATGCTTTTCACATGCCGATTTTTCAAGTCTTCTGACATCATCTGCTTTAAGCCTGTTTCCCAGCGCTTCTGATCTTCTTTGAATCTTTTTTTCCGGCTGCCGGACAGTGCTTTTCTGCACCGCTTATAAGCTGCTCTTAATTCTTTCCTGCACATTTTATAATATTTTTCTGCATCTGCGTTCCGCTCATCCCTGTTTTTCTCCGTATAATCACCCGTCAGGCCAATCAGTCCAGAGAGGGAATCCAGATAGTCCTGTCTTCCATCCACGGCATCCGCAATTGGAAACGGTGTCTCAAGAGCCAGTTCTGAAAACCAGTGCATGACTGACGAACCGGAATAAGGATGCCATTCCACATCCGCAGTACGGTCAAATGAATGAAACTCTTTTTCAAAAGTGTTTTTGCTGACAGGCAGGTCATGTTTATAATAAGACGGATGGAAGAAATATAATCTCTGGTCCATAACAACCGTATCCCCGATAAAATACATTCTGCCTGCTGAATAATCAGATGCCCCGCCCGAGCTCCTAAAAGAACCGTCTTTTTTTAAACTGTGCATCGTCCGGTATCCCAGAATATTGCCATGCACCTGTCCTTCTTTATATCTCAAAACAATAAATCCATAATAATCTTCTACCGCCAGCACAATTTCCAGTATATCATCCCCGTCCAGGTCGACAGCCGCAAATTCTGTAATTACAAGCGGAATGTTATCAATGCTCATTTCATTTAAACAGCTGTTGTACTCATGCGTCAGGCTGCTGCGCTGATAAGGCATTTTGTCCGTACACACAAAGGCTTCCCTGTTTAAAAGCACGGACTGGAATGCCTGCACCGCATCGAATGCCGGATTGTCCTGTACCATCCGGCTGCTGGCTTTGTGAAATAAATTCCTGTTTTTCTCCTGTACACAGGCATCCTGGAAACCTGTATCTGTTTTTGAATTATTTTCATAGCCAAATACATCTGGGACCAGATCCGTTCTACCACCCTGGAGCAACACCCCCATAAACAGGATACTCCCAAAAAGTATGGCTGCTAAACATTTCCTCATCATTCACCTCATTTTCATTTACCAGAACAAACATTTGCCCTGAAAGCCGGTTCAGTCCGGCTGTCCTGGCTTTTTATAATCGTAACTGTTTTCCATCATGCTGTAGCAGTAACCATCCCTGTAAAAATTTTCTATCACTTGCATATCCTCAATCAGCCACCCGTTTTCACAATAAGACGCATCAATACATTTTTTCCGTTCCGGTTCATCCGTATTCACGATAAAACGCAGTAATGTCCTGCCATCCTTTTCAAACATGGTTGCGCCGGTAATCAGGCAGCCTCCGTCCCGCCAGCATTCCCTCTCAAAATTGTCAGGCTGCTCCAAAAAAATGGATGGGTTTTCCACAAAGCAGGATGGATATTCTTCCCAGTCCCCATCCATAAAACGCAGAAGGACTATCTCTGCGGGGCCGTCAACGCTTACCAGCATAACATCTGCAGCGCCATCTCCTGACAGGTCGCCACATACAAGGTAGGAAGTATACCTGCCTGGATAATTCCTGGCCGCAGTGTCAGCCCCGTCTATCTGTGCCACAACCTGCGTAAAAGCTGTATCGCCGTTTCTGATATCATATACCCTTGCCCTGTCTTCATCCCCATCCCCGTCAAGGTCAGTCCTTACCTCGATCCCATAATCGATTGGAAATGGTTCTTTTTCAACTTCTTTGATGTGTACCATTCCCCCGCACAGGACGCAGAGGCAGAAAGCTGCCGCTGCCACAGGCGCACGCCTGCTGCTTTTGCAGCCGCCTATGATATTTGCAAACCTCATCTTTAGCTGGAATACGCCTGATGCACACCCGGCAAAAAAAGCGGCCCCCGTTTCCCGTCCCCTTGTATACACGCCAGAATTACCTCAATGTATCCTTTCCTCTCTTCCATAGCCATTCCCCTTATGACTTCGTTATCGCAGGCTATTTCTACATCGGTTTCCGCCAAAAAACGCATCAGCCATACAGCAGGATTAAACCAGTGCAATGCATTTGCCACTGTCAGCAGTAATTTATACCACATATCTTTTTTTGCATAGTGGACCAGCTCATGCCTTACAATGCAAGAAAAATCCTCCCCAGCATTGATTCTTTCCGGGAGCGCCAGGCACGGATGCAGGAAACCTGTCAGAAACGGCGCCCCCGCACTCCCCGGACAGATTTTCAGCTCCGGAACCCTTTTTAACCCCATCTCCTGCGCTGTCCGCATATGTATTTCCAATAACTCTCCGCTGCCTGCCATGCACCGTTTTGTGACCTTTCTGCGCAGGGCCGTATAACAGGCTGCATGGTATGCCAGGAATACTGCTGTTCCAGCCATCCAGATACATAAAAGCCCCCTTCCTATATCAAATTTTCTTTTTCTTGTGCCTGCCGCGCTTTTTTTGTGGCCTGCTGCACCGGTTTTGGCCTCCTGTCCTGTTTCTTTCTTCCTGGATGCCGCATTTTTTATGCTTCCGCTTTGCTTCCCTGCATAGGAAACCGTCCTTAACTCCATCTGCACGGCATGAGGAAAAACCAAGATGCTTACAGGAAACAAAAGCCGGGCAGCTAAAAACAGCCAGGCGGCTTTCTGGCAACTGCCCAGGAATTTCCCGCCAGAAACCACAGACAGCATAAACAGTACAAGAACCACAATGCCTACAGACAGCGATGTTTCCAAAAGCCCCGTCAAAACCATATCAATTTCCCCTGCCTTCCTCCAGTTTCTCAAGGTATTCCCGAAGCCCCCTGATGTCATCCGCGGAAATACTGTTGCCATCATACAGCCCTGAGACCAGCTTCTGTATAGAATTATCATACAGCTTTTCAAGAAAGCTCCGGCTTTGTGCCAGTTTATACTCAGCTTCCCCAACCAGTGCCGAATAATAATTCGTGCGTGTTGTCCTGTCACAATACACAAACCCTTTTTTTGCCAGCCTCGCGAGTGCGGTCATAATGCTTGACAGCCTCCAGTCCTTAATGCCTGCCAGCCCTTCCAGGATCTGGTTGGACGTGAGCGGCCCGCTATGGCTCCAGAGTACTTTCATAATTTCCAGTTCAGCATCGCCTAGTTTTTTCATATACAGCATCTCCTTTTCTATTTGTTCTTCACTTATCTATCATTATACAGTGTGATAATCTACTTGTCAATCAATCCGGCCTTCCACTTTAAAGCCGGTTACTGGCCTATGCCTGTTATATTCCAATTGCCAGAATCGTAGAGATTATGGCATTGACATCTTCATTATCATTTTGTATAATAATATGCATAGAAATAATCTTTAGGAGGAACTATCATGACCAAAATAAGAACTGCCTTATTATGTATTTTGATATGCACAGCAGCCACAGGCTGTTCCAGGAACGCCCCGTCTGCAACAGATCATACAAATGCAGCAAGCCTGACTTCTATGAAAGATTCTGCCGATCCCGAAAATAGCCTTTACAGCATTTTAGGGCTGTCCATCGGATGCAGTGAAGATGACGTTACGGCACTGTATGGAGAGCCGGACAGCAGATATTATGAAATTGTCGGAACCTATGGGGTTACTGACCAGAGCCTTCATACCCACATGATTTATCATGACAAGACAATTGTAGCAAGGGATTTTCTTGACCAGTCAGAAAAATATGACGGCCAGAACGGAGTGGTCGAGATAGAAATGCGGAATGGAAAGTTTGAAACTTCACAAGGCATAAAGATCGGTGATTCTGCCCAGAAAATAAAAAAACAATATCATAATGTACGCATCTACAGCTATGGTGAAAAGGATGACCTGGTTGCCAGCCTTATTTTTAACCGGGCTGAAAAAAAAGATACCTATAAGAACAGGGATTACCCTTATGAATATGGAAAAATTGACCAGGTAGCATATGTCCTTTCGCAAAAAAAGTATAACGACCATTGCAATATCCCTGCCCTTATATTCCTGTTATACAAAAATAAAGTAACACGCATCATTGTTATGAATACCATCCAGTAATAAATATGACGCTATATTCCGGGCCATGCCATTTCTTCATGACCCGGAATGCTTCAATCTTTGGATACCTATCCTATAAGCAGTTAAGTTTTATTGTATAATTATAAAGCTGCTTTGCCTGGCTGTCACTGTATGCAGAATCTGACCAAGTCTGAACGCTCGCGTCCAGATCTTTTGTTTCATCGCCAATCTTTATTGAACCAGCATGAGGTCCTTTACTGCCGTTTGAATGCGTATACTTAATCTTTGTAACCACACCATCTGAATTTTTGACCACCCCATGAACCACAAGCACACGGCCGCCATTATCAAACCGGATGGTACAGCCTGGCGTAATATTCTTTGCCTTTGTTTTTTTTGCTCCAAAACTTGTGCTTGTCAGATTTGCAGCCGAAATGCCATATCCGTAAGTAAGGGAACCGTTAAGCCCAAGCTGGTTTTCAAAATAAGTCCTTACGCTGCCGCCAGAGGCTTCATTCAGGCAATAGTATACCAGCCCGGAACAGTCAATGCCCGTTTTTCCCTTATTACTATTTACCCATGTCTGGATCTGTGCTGTTGTTTTTGACGCTGTCCCCCGCCAGTCGTTGATCGCTTTCAGAATCTGTGCCGGCGTATTTTTTGCCCCAAGCTGATACGGGAGCTTTATTCCGCTGATAGGAAAATCCGTATACTTGCTGCACTGTTGAACCAAATTGCTGCTAAAACTCATTTTAATATTCCTTCCTTTCTATTTTCTTATGATTGCAACCACAATATATAAAAAGAAGGATTTTCCTTTCATGTAAACCTATTTTCACAAAAATATTTCTTTCTGAGTTTCTACATTTTTTTCAAAGCGACCACAGTGTTCAAATCGGACAGGCAGAGTGTTCAATCGCCTGAACACAGTGTTCAACACTCTAAAGGGGGTGGTCAAAAATGAACATTCCTCTGTCCAAAGTCATAAAAATCAAAAACGCTAACAAAATCAAACAAGGGATTCCAGCAACAATCAATGTGCCGTAATCCCTTGTTTTCGGCGGTTTTCCCGATATTCTGTTCATTCCCTTTGTATCAATTAAGCGGTTTACATTTCTATGTAAACGCTGTCTTTGATACAATTTGATTTTGCCTTTGTACTTTTTGATTTTGCCCTTATACCTTTTGATTTTGCCTTGTAGGGTATAATGTACCCATAGATGTGGACATAAAATTTGACCCCAATCCCATTTCGTGGACACTGAAAATACCCTAATCCAGTTTCATGTGTACTAGTCAACAAAAACTGGACACAAATTTTAAATTTTTTTACAGCAAAGATT
>CAJTVR010000096.1 GCA_910580075.1 uncultured Eubacterium sp.
AAGTAATAATTGCAGCCTCGGAAGTCAGGTTATCAGGATTCGGAGAAAGTGTACCTTATCCGTAATGAAACACTTATTTACATCGCAAAATCAGCATAAATCAGGCATTTCTGTACCCGGCATTACCTCAGCAGCATACCCCAATTAACCAAATCCACAAAATCCTTCCAAATACGCAAATAAAATACTACTAATAAGCAGTATCACACAGTTATTTTTGCACAATCAGACGCATCCCCGCCCATGTTTCTTATTCCGCCTGACTATCGTCCTTAGACTGTTTTGGCTTCCCCGTCATTGATGTATATGGAAGGCCGCGTTCCTTTGCCTTTTCATAGACCGTAGAGATATGCAGTCCGCAGTGGTTTGCCATTTCTTTTCCTGTAATCTCCTTATTACGCCAGCGCATATACCATGCATCGAAATCTTCCGGAAGAGGTTTTTTGCCCCTGCCGAATTTGACGCCCCGTTTCTTTGCGGCAGCAATGCCTTCTGCCTGTCTCTGGCGTATATTTTCCCGTTCGCTCTGTGCTACATAGGAAAGGAGCTGTAATACGATATCTGAAATCAGGGTCCCGGTAAGGTCGCGGTTCAGGCTGGTATCTAAGAGCGGCATATCAAGCACACGGATATCTGCACGGATTTCCCTGGTGATGATGCGCCACTGTTCCAGTATTTCTCCATAGTCCCTGCCGAGGCGGTCTATGCTCTTGATAATAAGAAGATCGCCTTCTTTTAGTTTTTTTATCAGTTTCCGGTACGCCGGACGGTCAAAGTCTTTGCCGCTTTGTTTGTCAATAAATAAATTCTTTTTGGGAATTGCGCAGCCAGACATGGCAATGATCTGCCTGTCTTCCTTCTGATCACGGGCTGATACCCGGATATAGCCGTAAATCTGATGACTCATTGTTTTTTCCTCCGAAAAATTTTTTCTTTTGTAATGTAAGGGGCGGGGACGATAATCTGCATGATACTTCAAATTCTGTGTCAGGCCAGTGTCCAGGGCTGTATTTATCCTCAGATATGTAAATAAACATGCACAGAGGCATGTTCCAGTTTAAGAAAGACTGATGTTTGGTGAGAATAAGCAGGCGTCTGCCAGCCGGGATGCAGGCATCGTCGTAAAAATAGTGGTAAATGTTTCCTTCTGCATAGGACAGAAGTTCCCGTCTGGAAAATCCTGCCCTCATTTATTTTTATATTCAAGCATGGATTTTCTATAGTTCTGACCGCAGAATGCCGCCTGGGCAGCTGCATGGAATTGTCTTGTAGACGGGAATTTTCCCTTCCGGCATGAGGGTGGAAACCCTGCATGAAGAAAATATGTTCCGGCTGAATTATAGCATGGCAGAGTGAAGAATTCAAGGCACACAGTATTAAATTTCGGCTTGAAATCGTCCTAAAATGCGTATTTTACGTGTAAAAAAGGACATGCAGGGAAACGGAAAGAGAATATCTGAAAGCAGTCTGCAGGACAGAATTCTGACTGTTGCAGCATCATGAAATTTTACCTGAATCTTAAAAGCGGTTTTTTCGCGAATAGTGTTGACTTTTGGATAAAAATGGATATAATTGTTAACAAAGGCATCTTGATTCGGGCAGGAACGGATATACATACTTAATACAAAAGATAAATGGCCGCGAATCAGATGCTTTTTGTTATGCAGTTTATGGCATGATACTATTACGATCTGACGGAGCCGCAGCTTTGGCAAAAAAGTTTTGTAAAATGCCGTTTTTCTCTTGATATTCATATACAGAAGTGTTACTATATTTTTCAGAGAGTATTTAATTCAGGGCGGACAGAGAATAGCTAGCTGTTTTACAAAAGATAAAGAGTCCTGACTTGAATGCTCTTATTGTATTGCAAAGGCACAGCACATAGTCTGAAATAGAACAGTCTGTATTTAAAATCCCGCATTCTGAGCAGACTGTGAAGCTGGTAAAACAGAAATTCTGCCGGCCTTAGACAATAGGCTGTTCAAAATATCTGTGTTATGCTGCCTGAAGCAGATTTTTATAAACAGGATTCAGATACAATAACAGAAAGAAGCAGACATGACAATGATACGACATCAAAACAATACATCCACAGAAGAACCGGGCATTTATACTATGGAAACAAGAGTCCGTTACAGCGAATGTACATCTGCCGGGCAGGCAGGGCTGTCGGGTATACTGGATTATTTACAGGATACATGTACCTTTCAGGCAGAGGATTTATCCGTCGGAGTCAGATATATGCAGGAGCATCAGACCGCCTGGGTGCTGAACAGCTGGCAGGCAGATATAAAACGCTATCCTGTATTTGACGAAAAGATCAGGATTTCTACGTGGCCTTATGACTTTAAAGGGTTTTTAGGATTTCGTAATTTCAAAATAGAAGACAGCCAGGGAGAGACAATCGTACGCGCTGCATCTGTCTGGGTATTTATGGATATGGAAAAAAAGCGTCCGGCCAGGATTCCTTCAAAGGTGGCAGCGGCTTATCAGAAATGTCCGCAGCTGGAGATGGAGTATATGGACCGCAAAATACCGGATTTTGACGGGCAGCACGTAGATGGTGTATACAAAATACCCCGTTGCTTTATAGATACAAACCAGCATGTAAATAATTCAAAATATATTCTGCTGGCAGAAGAGCTGCTTCCGGCTGGTTTTCAGACTGTGCGCATGCGTGCCGAATACAGAAGGTCTGCAGTGTATGGCGAATGTCTGTATCCATATATGATGCAGAGCTGGGATTTTTGCGCGGTGCGCTTTGATGACCAGAACAAAAATCCATGTGTTGTGATAGAATTTTATACAGAAAGCTGATGATAAATTTTTTATGATTTTATTATAATTATATTTATATTTATGACTAAGAAAGGAGACATTATATGAAATTAGGCCGGTATCAGACGCTTTGTGTGGTGAAAATGACAGATTTTGGAATTTATCTTGCAGAAAATCCGAATGATGCTGAGCGGGTTCTGCTTCCAAGAAAACAGGTTCCGCCGGAAATCCGTCTGGGTGATGAGATGGAAGTATTTTTATATAAAGATTCAAAAGACCGTCTGATTGCTACTGTAAATAAACCCAGACTGGTGATTGGAGAGTGTGCAGCTTTAAAAGTGCTGTCCGTCGGCGAGATCGGAGCATTTTTGGACTGGGGGCTTGAGAAAGATCTGTTTTTGCCGTACAAGCAGATGACAAAAGAATTAAAACCAGGTGATGAGGTGCTTGTCACGCTCTACATTGATAAAAGCAGCAGGCTCTGCGCCAGCATGCGGGATTTGTACGGACTGCTTTCTATGGATTCCCCGTATCAGAAAGATGATATGGTAACCGGGCGCGTGTATGAATTCAGCAGTAATTTTGGGACATTCGTTGCAGTGGACGACTGCTATTCGGCGATGATTCCTGTCCATGAAGACTGCTCAATGCTGCAGATTGGCGATGTGATTGAAGCAAAAGTAGCAAATGTAAAACCGGATGGCAAACTGGACCTGACCAGACGGGAAAAGGCTTATGTACAGATGGATGCAGATGCAGAAAAAGTGATGCAGATTATAGAGTCCTATAACGGGGAACTGCCATTTAACGACAAAGCTTCATCAGAAGTAATCAGGCATGAGACGAAATTAAGCAAAAATGCATTTAAGAGGGCAGTCGGACGCTTATATAAGGAACGCAGAATAGAAATTACAGAAAACGGAATACGAAAGCTGTAGAGGCGATGAAACGATAAACCAGTCCGCGATTTGTGTGACATTTAAGCCAGGTACGGGTTACATAGCCCGTTATGCAGCTTCATTTGACGAAACTCTCACGTAAATTGTGAAATACATCAGACACAAAGCATCTTTCAAACACGCCCTGATACTCATTCAGCCAGGAATCAGAGTACTGTACAGTCTGATTCCTGACTGGATGGGGTACTGGAGCGGGAAATTATGTCTAGACACAATATTTCCGCCAGTGCCTGGATTACGAAAGTGCTATGGCATATAACTATAACATAGCACAGAACGGAAATTTATGCATATGCATCAAAATTTCCGCCTACGCCTGGATTTACAGAAAGTTCCATAGCTTTAATCATTTCGGCACCCATTTCCTGTGTCAGATCCAGCTGCTTGCTGAGCATAGCAATGGAAACGTCATTAGGAACGGATGTACCGGATACCTGGGAAAGGGCAGCATTTGCCAGCGAACCTATCTCCATAAACAGACCTCCTTTTTGCGAAAATGCATGTAATAGCAGCGGAATTTCAGCTGCGGTTTACAGTTACATCTATTATTATAACATTCCGTTCGGAAAACTCAATCGAAAAAAATGATTCCGCAAAAATAAAAAAATAGACATAAATCAGCAAAATTACATGGATGTTTTGTAGAAATAACACATTTATTACGGATATATTTCGTTTCCTGGATATAAAATTGGGGATACAACCGTAAATATGCATAAAAAATTTTTAAAATCATAAAATATATCTTTGATTTATCAGTTGACACATTCAAAATGCTCTGTTATAATAACTCCCGTAATAAAATTGTAATAAATAAAATATTTTAAATACAGGTATTCATTATGGGAGAAAAATAGGAGGGACTATGAAGAACAAACCACTTAAAATAGCAGCTTGCTGTGTTGCAGGTACTTTATTTACGACACTGCCGGCATATAATGTAATGGCTGCGCCAGTTGCAGGAATTTCAGAATATGCAAGCGCTATTGTTGAAAGCGAGTTCGATACTTCATTACCGGCTGCCGGCGTATCATCAACACTTAGAAATTATATGGAAAAAAGTGCATCGTCGAAAGTTTCAGGTGTACAGGCTAAGAATTCTGATAAAGTAGAATCACCGGCTGCAGAAGATAAAACAAAAACAGAGAATAAGAAAACAGATAAAAAATCGAAAAAAGAAACCAAAAGCAAAAAAGAGTCATCCAAATATGACAATATGGCAGTAGCACAGGTTAACGATTATGTAAATATCCGTAAAAAACCGGATGAGAATTCCGAGCTGCTTGGCAAGCTGTACGGCAATGCAGTAGCAACGGTAATCCGGGAAAAAGACGGCTGGTATAAAATAAAGTCAGGCTCTGTGACAGGCTACGTAAAGGGGGATTACGTAACAGTCGGAGATGCGGATTTAGTAAAATCAGTCGGAGTGCAGATTGCTACTGTAAATACAACAACATTAAAAGTAAGAAGCAAAGCATCCCAGAAGTCAGAAGTTATGACACTTGTACCGGAAGGCGAAGAACTGACTGTTGCAAGCATGAAAGCATATGACGACGGCTGGGTAAAAGTAGAAGTAGGGGACGGAAAAGGTTACGTATCTACAGACTATGTAGATATTGAACGTGAATATACATATGCAGAATCCAAAGCGGAAGAAGAAGCTAGACTTGCCATCGAGCGGGCCAGATTAGAGGCAGAGCAGGAAGCTGCACGCCGGGATCAGGAATCTTCAGGCAGCTCATCTTCGAGCAGCGGGACAGGCAGCAGTTCATCAGAAAGCAGCCAGGAATCTTCTTCTCAGGGCTCCAGTTCAGGACAGGCTGTTGTTAATTATGCGAGCCAGTTTTTAGGAAATCCGTATGTCTATGGCGGTTCCAGCCTGACAAGCGGAACAGACTGCTCCGGCTTTGTTATGAGCGTCTATGCACGCTTTGGTGTATCCCTGCCGCATTCTTCGAGTGCGTTAAGGGGCGCAGGATATGGAGTAAGCTACAGCAGCATACAGCCGGGAGATATTGTATGTTATGACGGGCATGTAGCAATTTATGCCGGCGGCAATACGATTATCCATGCAAGCAATCCGGCAACAGGCATTAAATATACATCACCTGCAAACTACCGTCCTGTAGTAGCAGTACGCAGAATTTTTTAGATAATTATGAACCGGGAAATACATTCAGCACAGAATGTATTTCCTGTTTTTTTGTGCAGAAAATTCAGATGTCACTGCATCTGTATCACGGACAGGATATGGCAAATTGTGCAGACAATTTTTTTAGCTTTTTGTTCGTCTGGAAAACGTCTTATACATAATAACCAAAAATAAATTTCCTATTGACAAAAAATTAACCCTTAAATAAACATTTTGAAAAAGTTATCCACATAGAATCAGGAAGAAAATGTGAAAAAATGAAGTTATACACGAAGTTATACACATTATCCACAATTTCCTCTGTGGAAAAGTAAGTGGATAGATCTGTAAATCCGAAACGTACGTTTTGTATATCATTCATAAACTTACATAAATCGACAAATAATTGCAAAAAACTATTGACTTTTTAATCGTGTAGAAACTGATGAAAAGTGTTGAAAGATGTCGAAATTCTTATATAATTTAAAAACAATTTGAGGATATATGAGCAGGATTTTACATATCTTGCCAAAACAGAAAGTATTTGATATACTACAGATTCAACGCTGAACGTATGATTCCGGCCGGATTGCGGCAGACTATGGTATACTGTGTTCGGCAGAGATTTCAATGCTGTTAAGGATGAGTAAAACAATGGACAAAAAAATAAAAACACTCCGCTCATACCTGCTGATTATGGCAGGCACGGGGATACTGGCATTTGCAATCAAGAGCGCATATGATCCGATCGGGCTTGTGACAGGAGGCTTTACCGGTATCGGAATTATGGTGCGCAGGCTTACGGCAGATATTGTAGAAGGCGGGATACCGATATGGCTTACCAATTTAGTGCTGGATATTCCCCTTTTGCTGATTGCGTATAAATTAAAAGGAGGACGTTTTATCGGACGTACACTGGCGGCGTCGCTGCTTTTGTCGTTCTGGCTGGGGATTATACCGGAATGCGATCTGGCGCGCGGGGATTATCTGCTCGCTGCTGTTTACGGCGGTGTTATTGCAGGATCCGGCATCGGACTGGTGCTGAGTGCCCAGGTAGCTACAGGCGGGACGGATCTGATAGCGACGCTGCTGCATATGAAATTCCGGTCGTATTCCATTGCACAGATTCTGCAGATCATCGACGGGGCAGTGATTCTGGCAGGAGTGTACGTATGCGGGATACGGGCTTCTCTGTATGCAGTCTTAGCGGTGTATCTTACATCACGCGTATCAGATCTGATTACGGAAGGCGGCAAGTTTTCCAAGGCGGTTTATATTATATCAGACAATTACGAGCAGATTGCCAGCGCGGTTATGAACAGTATGAACAGGGGCATAACGCTGCTGCCGGCGGTAGGAATGTACCGGAATGAAGAGCGCAGTATGCTCTTTTGTGTCGTATCGAAAAAGGAGGTTGTAACATTAAAAGAATATATACGCGCCATTGACAGGCATGCGTTTGTGATTGTAACAGATGCAAGAGAAGTGCTCGGAGAAGGGTTTTTGGAATATTAGCACAAAAAAATGTGACTTTGTACTTTATTTTTTCTACGTTTTGTATTATGATAATAAAAAACGGTTATTTGAAGATGGCAGCAATAGAAGGTTACGGGAAGAGAAGGAGAAAAATATGATATCAAATCAAATACTTCAGAATACAATAGACGGGTTAAAGGGGATAGCCCGGACTGATTTGTGTGTGATTGATACAGAAGGCAAAGTCCTGGCATCAACATTTGCAGATGGAGAAAAATATAAAGATTCGGCGCTTCTTTTTGTAGATTCGCCAGCGGACAGCCAGGTTATGCAGGGATGCCAGTTCTTTAAGGTGTTTGATGAGCATCAGTTAGAATATGTGCTGCTGGCATATGGCGAGAGCGATGATGTATACATGATTGGCAAAATTGCAAGTTTTCAGATTCAGAATCTTTTGATTGCTTATAAGGAACGGTTTGACAAAGACAATTTCATTAAGAATCTGCTTCTGGATAATCTGCTTCTGGTAGATATTTACAACAGGGCAAAAAAACTGCATATTGAAGCGGACGTCAGAAGGGCGGTCTATATTATCGAAACAAACCGTGAAAAAGACGGCAACGAATTAGAACGGGTACGAAGCCTGTTTGGCGGCAAATCCAAAGATTTTGTTACAGCAGTGGATGAAAAAAACATTATTGTCGTAAAAGAACTGGCAGAGAATGAAGGATATGACGACCTGGCAAAAACAGCCGAGGTCATTTACAGTGTTTTTACACCGGATTCCAATGGACAGGAACACATTGCTTATGGTACAATTGTCAACGAGATTAAAGAGGTGTCCCGTTCCTACAAAGAAGCGCGCATGGCGCTGGATGTAGGAAAAATATTTTTTGAAGAAAAATATATTATCGCTTATTCACAGCTTGGCATCGGCCGCCTGATTTACCAGCTTCCGATTCCGCTGTGCAAAATGTTTATCAAGGAAATTTTTGATGGAAAATCTCCGGATGAATTTGACGAAGAGACATTGACGACGATTAATAAATTTTTTGAAAACAGCCTGAATGTATCAGAAACTTCCAGGCAGCTTTACATTCACCGCAATACCCTCGTATACCGGCTTGATAAACTGCAGAAAAGCACAGGGCTGGATCTGCGGGTATTTGAGGACGCAATTACATTCAAAATTGCGCTTATGGTTGTAAAGTATATGAAATATATGGAAACATTAGATTATTAATTAAAAATCTGGTAACAGTCAGGCCGGGCACTGTCAGGAATAATCATGAAATGAGAGGAACTGATAAGAGGAATGAAAGAATCAATGATTCAGCTTGAGAATGTGAGTAAATCATACTCGGAAGGAATTCCTGCACTGAATGATGTTTCAATTCAGATACAGGAGGGGGAGTTTGTATTTGTTGTAGGTGACAGTGGATCTGGAAAATCAACACTGATTAAGCTGCTGCTTAAGGAACTGGAACCGTCGGAAGGAAAAATATACATAAACAAGCAGGAACTGGGGAATATCAGACACCGCCAGATTCCTTTGTTCCGCCGCCAGATAGGCGTAGTTTTTCAGGATTTCAGACTGTTAAAGGACCGGAATGTGTATGATAATGTAGGCTTTGCCATGCGTGTCATCGGCCAGCCAGGCAGGACGATACGCAGGAAAGTGCCGCAGGTGCTTTCCATGGTAGGCCTTGCTGCTAAATACCGCTCGTTTCCCAAACAGCTGTCCGGCGGAGAACAGCAGCGTGTAGCGATTGCCAGGGCGCTCGTAAACCAGCCGAAAATTCTGCTTGCAGATGAACCGACCGGAAATCTGGACAATAACAATGCATGGGAAATTATGAACCTGCTGGAAGAAATCAATTCCCGCGGGACGACGGTTGTTGTGGTTACGCACAACCTGGAGATCGTGCGCATTATGAAAAAGCGTGTGATAGAAATCGAAAAAGGAATTATAGTCAACGATAGCAGGACCGGAGAAGTCATTCAGGAAGATACAGACAAAGAAACGCAGAAGAGTGTACGTTCTGCGGAAGACACGTGGACAGGTGATAAGTGGCCGGGAGGTTTTTTCGATGAGAATTAGCGGACTTTTGTATTCCATGAAGCAGGGAATTATCAATATTTGGAGAAATAAGCTGTTTTCCACTGCTTCCATTGCGACGATGACAGCATGTATTTTTTTATTCGGACTGTTTTATGCGATTGTCGCTAATTTTCAGTCTATGGTTAGAAATGTGGAGGAAGGCGTAGCAATTACGGTCTTTTTTGAAGAGGATGTGTCGCAGGAGCAGATTCAGGCGATTGGAAAAGCTATTGAAGTGTCTCCCGGCGTATTGAAACAGCGTTACATATCTGCTGATTCAGCCTGGGAAGAATTCAAAATGGTCTATTATGAAGGAGATGAGGAAGCAGCGGAAATGTACGGGGAGGATAACCCGTTAGAAAAGCTGGCCAGTTATGAAGTATATCTGCAGGATGTATCCGAACAGAAAGAACTGGTAGACTATCTCGAATCGCTTGCCGGTGTGCGGGAGGTGCGCCAGTCTGAATCGATTGCTAATATGCTGGCAGATTTTAACCGCCTTGTGGGCTATGTGTCCATGGGTATTCTTATGATTTTATTTGCAGTAGCTATATTCTTAATCAGCAATACTGTATCCATAGGTATTACAGTCCGTAAAGAAGAAATCAGCATTATGAAGCTGATCGGTGCATCAGATTATTTCGTAAAGGCACCTTTTTATGTGGAAGGTATTATGATCGGACTGATAGGATCTGTGCTGCCGATGCTGTTTTTTTATAGTATTTATGACAGACTGGTACAGTTTGTATCAGAAAAATTCAGCTTTTTAAGCAATCTGATGACATTTCTGCCAGTGAATGATGTATTTCAGACTCTGCTGCCTGCTGCGGTGGTGCTGGGCATCGGCATCGGATTTATCGGAAGTGCGTTTACTATCCGGAAACATCTGAAAGTATAGTGTTTTACACATCTATTAAGAGAAAACGGTACCAGCGGCCGGGCGGCTGCGGTATCACAAAGTATCCGTGCATAAATTTTTAATAGAAAGGATAACAGGGATAATATATATGGAAGATTTTCAGCCCGCAGTGCGGATGGCCAGGAAAAAGCAAAAGCGCACTTTTGTAAAAGGAGTGGTGACTGGTGTGATGTCTACACTGTGCATTCTGGCGCTTCTTAGTATGGCAGGCATGTTCTGGATTCAGGGACGTTTCAGTACAGGCGGCGGGGTTTTTGGGTCTGCATCCGAAAACATCGTCGACGGTTCTGTGCGGAATAAAATCAATGAGCTTTCTGCGATTATCAGACAGTATTATTATGAGGATGTAGATACGAAGGCGCTGACTGACGGCCTGTATAAAGGGCTGTTTGCCAGTCTTGGAGATCCGTATTCGGCTTATTACAACGAAGATGAATATGAGGAACTGATGATATCAGCAGAAGCTAAGTATTCCGGAATCGGTGCCGTTTTACAGCAGAATTCTAAAACAATGGAGGTTCACATTGTAAGAGTTTATGAAGGTACACCGGCTCAAAAGGCGGGGCTGAAAGCAGGAGACAGAGTGCTGCAGGTAGAAGATATCGAGGCTTCTTCTATACAGCTGGCGGAGCTGGTTACGCATATCCGGGGAGAGGAAAACAGCAAAGTTTATCTGAAGGTCTTAAGAGAAGGCGAGCCTGAGCCGATAGAATATCGTGTAAAGCGCAGCCGGGTAGACGTGCCGACTGTTCAGGGAATGATGCTCGAAGATGATATCGGCTACATCGGCATTGCAGAATTTGGTGAAGCCACTGCGAAAGCATTTAAGCTGCAGGTCAGAGAGCTGCAGGATCAGGGCATGGAAAAGATGGTTGTAGATTTGCGGGACAATCCGGGCGGAATGCTGACATCAGTTACAGAAATCTTAGACTATATTCTGCCGGAAGGCTTGATCGTATATACAGAAGATAAATATGGAAACCGGCAGGAAGAGGAATCTGATGCAGAACATTATCTGGATCTTCCAATGGCGGTTTTAATCAATGGCAACAGTGCCAGCAGCTCTGAAATATTTGCAGGGGCGATACGGGATTATAACTATGGCACGCTGATTGGTACAACGACTTACGGCAAGGGTATTGTGCAGACAGTACGTTCCTTGTCAGATAACAGTGCAATTAAACTTACGACAGCGAAATATTTTACACCCAAAGGTGAAAATATCCATGGCAAAGGAATTGAACCGGATATTGAACTGGAATATAAATATACGGGAAAAGAAAATGAGGAATTCGACTATACAAAGGATAATCAGATAAAAAGAGCTGTCAGGGAGCTGCAGGCAGAATAATGGTGCAGCTTCTATAAAGTGCATGGCGCTTTAAATACGGGCTGCTTCCAGGGCGTGATTACAGTGCGGATGCAGCCTGTTAAAATATAAAAGAAAGATGGTGAGATAATGGTAGAATTTGATCAGTACCGCTACACACTGAATACCTTCACAAAACCATTACAGGAACTGAGGGATTCACTTTGACCTCGCTAATAAGAGCAAAAAGGTTGAAGAATTAGAGCGCGAAATGGAGGCACCGGATTTTTGGAATGACACAGAAGCGTCTCAAAAGAAAATGAAAGAACTAAAAAGCCTGAAAGACGACATGCTCACGTATGACGAACTGAAGACCAGATATGAGGATATTGAAACACTTCTGGTTATGGGTGAGGAAGAAGGAGACCTGTCGCTGATACCGGAAATAGAAGAGTCCGTGCAGGCTTATCAGCAGCAGTTTGAAGCCATACGGATTAAAACGCTGCTTTCGGGAGAATATGACGCAGACAGCGCTATTGTTTCCCTGAATGCCGGCGCTGGAGGAACAGAGTCCTGTGACTGGGCGTCTATGCTGTACCGGATGTACACCAGATGGGCAGCGGATAAAGGATTTGAACTGGAAGTGCTGGATTTTCATGAAGGCGAAGAAGCAGGAATCAAATCGGTTACGTTCCAGGTAAACGGCGTGAATGCATACGGCTATCTCAAGGCGGAAAAAGGCGTACACCGCCTGGTCAGGATTTCGCCTTTTAATGCGGCCGGAAAGCGCCAGACTTCTTTTGTGTCCTGTGATGTTATGCCGGATATTGAAGAAGACCTGGATATTGAGGTAAAGGATGAAGATATCAGGATTGATACTTACCGCTCAAGCGGAGCTGGCGGGCAGCATATCAATAAGACGTCTTCGGCAATCCGTATTACCCATTTTCCAACTGGAATTGTTGTTACCTGTCAGAATGAGCGGTCCCAGCATATGAATAAAGATAAAGCTATGCAGATGTTAAAATCCAAGCTGTATCTGCTCAAACAGGAAGAACAGGCGCAGAAAGAAGCCGGAATCCGCGGGGAAGTGACAGAAATCGGATGGGGAAATCAGATCCGGTCGTATGTTATGCAGCCATATACAATGGTAAAAGACCACCGTACGAATGCAGAAAGCGGCAATGTAAACGCTGTCATGGACGGGGAGCTGGATTTATTTATCAATGCGTATTTGAAATGGATTTCTCTGTCAAAATAAAAGGCAGGCAAGCAAGAATAAAGCAAGGGAGCAGAATTTATTATGATAAAGATTGCAGTTATGGGTTATGGTACGATTGGTTCCGGTGTCGTAAAGGTGCTCGAAACAAATCAGGACAGTATCTGCAAAAAAATCGGTGAAGGCGTAGAGGTAAAATATATCCTCGACCTTCGCGATTTTGAAGGCGACCCGGTTCAGAGCAAAGTTGTACACGATTACCAGACGATTGCACAGGATCCGGAAGTATCGATTGTAGTAGAAAGCATGGGCGGTGTGGAGCCTGCCTATACATTTGTAAAAGCTATGCTCGAAGCAGGCAAGAGCGTGACAACTTCCAATAAAGCACTGGTTGCAGCGCATGGTGCAAAACTGATTGCAGCTGCAAAAGAAAATAATGTCAATTTTATGTTTGAAGCAAGCGTGGGAGGCGGCATACCGATTATCCGCGCGCTGAATTCCTGTCTGACAGCCGACCGCATCGAAGAGATTACCGGAATTGTAAATGGCACGACCAATTACATTCTGACTAAAATGGCAGAGGAAGGCTGTGATTTTGATGAAGTCTTAAAAGATGCCCAGGAGAAAGGCTATGCAGAAAAAGACCCGACTGCGGACATCGAAGGCCATGATGCAGGACGTAAGATTGCAATCCTTACGTCGCTGATTGCAGGCCAGCAGGTTGACTTTGAAGATATTCATACAGAAGGAATCAGCAAAATTACTGCGACAGATATTTTATATGCGAAAAAGATGGGACGCGTAATCAAACTGCTGGCATCCAGCACACAGACGGATGATACATATGCCGTTATGACAGCGCCGTTCCTGATTCCAAAAGATCATCCGCTGTATACAGTAAACGGTGTATTTAACGCTGTATTTGTACGCGGAAATATGCTCGGCGACGCCATGTTCTACGGCAGCGGTGCAGGCAGCCTGCCGACAGCCAGCGCAGTGGTAGCAGATGTGGTGGAACTTGCAAAACACATCGGCAGGCATATTGAACTGGTATGGAATCCTGAAAAACTGGAAATCGCAGACTACAGGCAGCAGCCAGCCAGATTCTTTGTGCGTACAGCAGCAGACCGTGAGTCGGTAGAAAAAGTATTTGGCACTGTAGAATATATTGAGGTGCCGCAGGCTGCTGGGGAGACTGGATTTGTTACACAGGAAATGAAAGAAGAAGAGTATGAAAAGAAAGCGGCTGAGCTGGGGAATGTGGTTCAGATGATACGCTTTCATTAATAGTGAGCTTTAGAAACGGCCTGGGAGAATTTTCCGGGGCCGTTTTTGACTCTTTGCTGGAGTACGGATGGATGCTCTGGCTGCTGGGGAATTTGTGCGTCCTGCTGGCAGCTGTTTTGCGGCGGAATTCCGCAGCAGGGTACACAGCGTTCTGGTGCTGCCAGAGAATGGAGCGAATGGTACCAGGCGGAGAAAATTTTTTCTGCTCCGGTTACTGTTCTGCTTTAAAACAGTAAGGAATACTAAATTATCTGTTTTCATGCAGAGGCAGCGTACGGAGCAGTATCCGGTACTCAGGCGTTTTGATGTGTTTACATGCAGAACAGCGCACGGAGCGGTATCTGATACCCGGGTGTTTTTGATGCAGCTTCCATGCAGAGGCAGCGTATGGAGAGGTATCTGATTTCCGGCGTTTCTGGTGTATTTTCTGCAGTGGCGCTGGCATCTGTCAGAGGCTGAGGGTTAAATAGATCGTCCAATGACCGGCTGTAACAGGCAGGGTTTGTCAGACTGAAAAATTTACACGCCTTTCATTGTAAGCTGTATCCTTTTTTTTGCGATATCCACGCTCATAACCTTCACATCTACAATATCGCCTACATGAACAGCCTCCAGCGGATGTTTAATAAAACGGTCGCAGATCTGAGAAATATGTACCAGTCCGTCCTGATGTACACCGATATCTACAAAAACTCCAAAGTCTATGACGTTGCGGACAGTTCCTTTTAAAATCATGCCTTCTGTTAAGTCTTTCATTTCCAGTACATCGCTGCGTAAAATAGGTTTTGGCATATCTTCGCGTGGATCTCTGGCAGGTTTTTCTAACTCTTTTACGATATCTCTTAACGTAATCTCTCCAATTTCCAGATCAGCAGCCAGTTTTTTGTAGTCTGTGATCTTTTTGGCGATGCCTTTCAGGTTTCCGGATGTAATATCTGCCGGTTCGTATCCGAGGCTTGACAGCAGTTTCTTTGCAGCGTCGTAGCTTTCAGGATGTACGGCGGTTGTATCCAGTGGATTTTTTCCGTTAATAATGCGTGTGAAACCGGCACACTGTTCATACGCCTTTGGCCCGAGTTTTGCTACTTTTAACAGCTGGGAACGGGATTCGAAGCGGCCGTTTTCTTCGCGGTAAGCAACGATATTTTTAGCGACAGCTTTGCTTACACCGGAAATGTATTCCAGCAGGGAGGCAGAAGCGGTATTTAAATCTACGCCGACTTTGTTTACGCAGTCTTCTACGACACCGGATAGTGCTTCGGTCAGCTTTTTCTGGTTCATATCATGCTGATACTGGCCGACACCTATCGATTTCGGGTCTATTTTTACCAGTTCTGCAAGCGGGTCCTGCAGACGGCGGGCCATGGAAGCGGCACTTCTTTGTCCGACATCGAAATTTGGAAATTCCTCTGTAGCCAGCTTGCTGGCAGAGTATACAGAGGCACCGGCTTCATTTACAATGACGTACTGTACAGGGCGGTCCAGCTCTTTTAACAAATCAACAATTATAATTTCTGATTCTCTGGAAGCAGTACCATTTCCAAGAGATATTAAGGTTACATTATATTTATATATCAGTTCTTTGATGACAGCTTTTGATTCTGCGACTTTATTCTGCGGAGCTGTTGGATAAATGACGGTGGTATCGAGTACTTTTCCGGTTGGATCTGCAACGCATATTTTGCATCCGGTACGGAATGCCGGGTCCCAGCCGAGCACAACCTGTCCGACGATAGGCGGCTGCATTAAAAGCTGTTCTAAGTTTTTGCCAAAAACGCGGATAGCGCCGTCCTCTGCGGCTTCTGTCAGGCTGCTGCGGATTTCGCGTTCGATGGCAGGAGCGATCAGACGCTGGTAGCTGTCTGCAATTACTGCTTTTAGAAAAGGTACTGTATGCGGATTTTCTTTTACAATAACCTGTTTTTCCAGGTAACGGATAATGTCTTCCTGAGGCGCTTCTATTTTGACCGTCAGTATTTTTTCTGCTTCGCCGCGGTTTAGTGCGAGTACACGGTGTCCGGCAATTTTCGAAACGCTTTCAGAAAATTCATAGTACATTTCATATACGGATTCGGCATCCGGGTTTTTGGCTGCAGAAGTAACCATGCCTTTTTTTGTAGTCATTTCGCGGATTCGGATGCGGTAATCAGCTTCATCGGAAATAGCTTCGGCAATAATATCAGAAGCACCGTTTAGCGCATCTTCCACAGTACAGACTTCTTTTTCAGGATTTAAATATGCCTGGGCTTCTTCTTCAAGAGGTTTAGATGTAGACTGCAGTTTTATAATATTTGCAAGAGGCTCAAGACCTTTTTCTTTGGCGATAGCAGCCCTGGTCCGGCGTTTTGGACGGTACGGACGGTACAGGTCGTCAACGACAACGAGTGTCTGGGCAGCTTCAATCTGGGCTTTTAATTCTTCGGTAAGTTTTCCCTGTTCTTCGATACTGGCCATTACCTGCTGCTTTTTATCTTCGAGGCTGCGCAGATAATTCAGACGCTCAAAGAGCTGGCGCAGCACTTCATCATTCAGCGATCCGGTTGCTTCTTTACGGTAACGTGCGATAAAAGGAATGGTATTTCCTTCATCAATAAGTTTTACGGCAGCATCGGCCTGGCTTGTTTTGATGTTCAGTTCCTGTGCAAGAGTTTTTATAATGTCCATTTCTTAATCTGTTTATCGCATGGATTCATGCGCCTTTCTATGTATTTTGCGTGACTGGGTACACGGCTGCATTCCAGCTGCATATGAACGCGGCTGGGATTACAGAACAAGGATATTATACGGTCTGGCTGTGAAGGAGTCAAGCTGTATCCGGCAGTGGCTGATTTCCTGGTGTGGGATTGCCCGGGGAGGCTGTCTGGATGCCAGGCGGAGAAACTTTTTCCTGGTGTGGGATTGTATGGGGCTAAACGGGGAGGCTGCCCGGACGCCAGGCGGAGAAACTTTTTCCTTTTTCTGTTCCGCCTCCGAACAGTAAGAAATTCTAAATTTTC
>CAJTVR010000097.1:0-11350 GCA_910580075.1 uncultured Eubacterium sp.
AAAATTAAGAATTTCTAACTGTTCTCCGGAGTCACAGAAAAAGGAAAAAGTGTCTATTCCCAGCTGATACTGAATAAATTTTATATGTATGTCCGGCATCCGCCTGAACGGCTGCTGCGCAGAGCCGGCTTTCAGCCTTTGCGGAAGCAAAAACTGCGTGTGCGTAATAGTTCAGCGTCATTATCCGGGCAGCTGTTTCATTGAAAATGCTTGCATTGTTTATCTGGATGTGCTATATTAGACGTAGAAAAAAGGGAAAGCCATAGAAGCGGCTCTACCCCTTAGATAATAAACAAACTGTTTCTACAAACAGCCGTCACTATTGGGAGTAGTGGCGGCTATTTCTTTTTTCCCTTGTAAATCTGATAAAACAAATTCGCAAGGGCGACAATGAGTATGCCTATCTGAATTAAATCCTGATATGTAACATACATTGCTATCGCCCTCCTTTCTTTCGTCTGGAGGGCATTTATAACACCCTCCGAATAAAAAAGAGGGGTAAAGCCGCCTGGCTCTATGGTTTTCCCATATCAGCAATATAACACAAATTCCCCTATCGGGCAATATCCTTTTTACTTTCCGGCTTTTCGCGGACGGACCGATGCCACAGACTCGAAGCAGAAAATTTAGAATTTCTTACTGTTCGCAAGCGGAATAGAAAAAGGAAAAAGTTTCTCCGCCTCGCATCCGGGTAAGGAAAAAGGACTGAATAATGCTTCTCAGCATTTTCAGCCCTTTTGTAAAACTGCACGGTCTTGTTATTTATCCGCACTTAAAAAATCTGCCTGACCGTATAAACGCCCTGCATTTTTTCAAGATAATAGACCACCTGTGCATTACTGCGATCCTCCGGGAGCTTTAAGGAAATTACTGCATTGTATACCCCGCCGTCCTTTGGTTCGTTTAAGATCACATTGCCGACCTTCAGCCCGAATGCCTCGGCAGCAGACCGGATTTCCTGAAGATTTACCACATCATGGAACTCGACATAAACGCGCATCCACATATCATTGTGCGTAAAATGGTCGGAAATACCGCGAAACTTTGTCACAATGATGTAAACCGCTCCCGTGGCAAGGATTCCGCCTGTATAAAAACCAATCCCGATCGCAAGGCCGATACACGCGGCAGCCCACAAGCCTGCCGCTGTCGTCAGCCCTCTGATCTTTGTATTTCCTTCAATAATAATGCTGCCTGCTCCTAAAAATCCGATCCCGCTGACGACCTGGGCACCCAGCCTGGCCGGATCTCCGGTATGAAACTCCTCAAACATATATTCTCCTGTCAGCATTACAAGCGCTGCGCTCATGCACACCAGCGAATAGGTGCGCATCCCAGCCGAACGGTTTGCCTTTCCCCGCTCAATGCCCAGAATTCCCCCACATAAAATGGAAAGGGAGAGCCGCAGGATACCGGAAAAAATATGCATATTTTCTGCTTCACCGATCAGATTTAAAAACCACTGTCCCATGCGGACGCCCCCTTTCTGTTTTTATACTGCTTCTTTCATATATAAAGGTCAGTTCCCTGTCCCTGCCACCCGTTTTTCCAGCCGTTTCTGTTTCATTTTCTTAATCTTGTCCATACCGCTGCCCTGTCCGAAATACAGTGCGATAGAAGATAAGATCATTAATACGACCGTATAGACAAAGCTCATCGCCCTGGCATCCACAGATGCGGATTCATCGGATGCTGCCTTAATTACAACGCCAAGCGGCTGCAGCAGCGGATGATACAGGAATACAGACATATCATAATCCGACAGCAGTCCGTTAAAGTTCAGGATCACAACCGACATCACCATCGGAAAAATTACTGGAAGGATTACCCTGCGCATCGTCGTAAACGCACCTGCGCCCATACACTTTGCTGCTTCCTCCAGGTCACCGTCCAGAGAGAAAAATGCTGCCTTGATCATACGGTAGGAAAACGGCAGCTTGATTACCGTATAGCCAATTAATAAAATCACCGTCGTTCCTACAAGCACTTTGTTAAAGATCAGCGGATTTTTGTCGCCATAAGCTACGGTAAGCCCTAATGCAATCAGTGTGCCCGGCAGCAGCCATGGAATCAGCACGCCGTATTCAAACAGCACATTCAGCTTGTTTTTGGACTTCTGCACAAACCGGACACAGATCACTGAAACTGCCGCTGCAATTACTGCTGCCAAAATGGAATATACGATACTTACAATATATGGCTCAACCGCTTCCATCGAGGTAAACAGCTTTTTGTAGTTTTCCAGTGTAAAGGAAGCTGCGGTCAGCTCTCCTGTCTTGATCGTTAAAGAATCGCAGAAGGAATACAGTACTACCAGCACGATCGGCACCGTATAAACCGCAAACATCACATAAGCTATGACGTGAGCCAGCACATTCAGCGCCGGGTTTTGAATTTTCTGCTTCGTCAGCTTTGCTTTTGTCTTAGACACCGAAATATAGTTGCCGCCCTTTTCTATTTTACTGAAAACAGACAGCAGTATAATCGTTGCCACGCCGAGGATGATCGCCAGAAATGCCGCTACTTCCCTTGAATACGTGGATTTGGAAAACGTAATGATCATCGGGTTGATTGTCTGAAAATTCTCCCCGCCGATAATGACCGGAGCCGCCATAGCTCCAAGTCCGGTTAAAAACGTCAGGATCGTAATTGCAAAAAACGTAGGCTTTAATACCGGCATAACGATCTTAAATAAAATCGCCCCGCCCGAAGAACCCATATTTTTCGCTGCTTCAATCGTATGATAGTCCAGGCTGTGAATCGCATTTTTCAAAAACATCATATGATTCTGCGTACAGGCAAACGTCATAACAAATACGACTGCTCCATAACCTGTAAACCAGGACGGATTCATATCCGGGAACACCTGCAGCAGCAGCTTTGTCAGAAGCCCTTTCTCGCCATACACATATTTATATCCGGATACAAGTACCACGCCGCCGTAAACGAGTGAGCTCATATAGGCCAGCTTTAAAACTCTGGCACCTTTTATCTCCCAGTATTCTGTAAACAGCACACACAGCGTCCCTGCAATATTGACCGTGACCACGAGCGTCACCGCAAGAACAAAGCTGTTCCAAAGACTCTGCATGGCACGCCTGGAGGAAAACACCTTGCCGAATACTTCCGTGGACACCTGTCCGTCATGATAAAATATATTTCCTAATAAGTATACTACAGGATATACAATAAACGCAAGGATCATCCATGCAATGATTACTTTTAAGATGATGCCAGGTATGTTCAATTTTGGTTTTTCATTCATAACCATCCTCCTTGCTGTCTTTTAAAACTGCATAATATCTTTCGGATGCAGGTAAACCTGGATCTGCTGCCCCTGCCTGAAGGATTCTCCTGCGTCATTCAGCTGGATTACCCGCAGTACCTCTCCGCCGACCCTGACACGGTATTTTGTAATCAGGCCGTTGTAGTCATAATCCATGATCTCGCCTTTTAATGCAGCCCTGCCTTCCCCTGGCGTAAAATGAATCAGTTCCAGACGGATATATGCATGTTTTGATGCATCGAGCCTGCCGCCTGCCTGCCTGTTGATTTCTCCGATCACCTCTTTGCCCAGCTTATTAATGTCGCCAATAAAATCACAGACAAACTCGGAACCGGAACGGTTGTAAATCTCCTGCGGCGTCCCGACCTGCTCTACATAGCCATTGTTAAATACGGCGATCTTGTCTGATAACATCAGTGCCTCTTCCTGGTCATGCGTGACATACAGCGTTGTGATTCCCAGATTTTTCTGCAGCTTTTTTAACTCTCCGCGCAGCCCGATCCGCAGCTTTGCGTCCAGGTTGGAAAGCGGCTCATCCAGACAGAGGATCTTCGGCTCTAACACAATCGCCCTGGCCAGCGCGACCCTCTGCTGCTGGCCGCCGGACAGCTCAGAGACATTGCGTGTCAGCTGCGAATCCTTGATCTCAATGACTTTTGCTACATTCTTTACTTTCTGGTCGATCTCGCTTTTTGACATCTTTTTTACTTTCAGTCCAAAGGCAAGATTTTCATATACCGTCATCGTCGGAAAGAGCGCGTAGCTTTGGAACACCATGCCGATGCCCCTTTTTTCCACAGGCACCTCCAGTATATTTTTGCCGTCTACCAGGATTTCACCGCCGCTCGGATTTATAAATCCTACAAGCGCACGCAGCGTTGTTGTCTTCCCGCATCCCGAAGGCCCTAAAAATGTGAAAAACTCTCCGTCTGCAATCGTCAGGTTCAGGTTTTCAATGGCTGTAAAATCACCATACTTGATCTCTATATTTTTAAAATTAATCATATGTGCTACCTCGTATTTTCTATCCAAGGCTGCTGCTTACATAAATTCCAGCTCTACCTTTTCTACCCACTGATCCAGGTTTTGTGCAACAAATTCCCAGTCGATGTCCTGCTGGTGCACTTTTCCGACAAATTCCTTTACATGATCTGCAGCCTGTTCAAATGCTGCCTTCTGGCAAGGCACGGTGCCAAACTTCTCCATCCACGCTGTCTGTGCCTCGGCAGAGCCGAACCAGTTTGCAAATTCGATTGCCCGGTCCCTGCTGTCGCCGCCCTTTAAAATCGCAATCTGCTCCGTAACATACGGCACACCGATTTCCGGGGACATGATCTCAAATTTGTACTCTCTTTGTTCTTCGTTCTGCAAAACGCCGCTTCCCCACATCTCACAAATCGGGTGGCTGCCGTCAATTACCGCTCCTACATAGTCCTCGCCTTCTGTTTCCATATGGCCGTTCTGCACCCAGTTTTTCACAAACTCCCATCCTTCTTCAGAGATGCCGGCCTCTCCGTCCGGATCCTGGTAACGTACTAAAAGGCTTGCTAATATAGTCTTTCCTGTACCGCCGCCAAAATTTAAAATCGTATATTTATCCTTCCATTTTTCATCGGTAAGGTCTGTATAATCTGCCGGATACTCGTCCAGATCTGCATTCATAATATTTACAAGCGGCTGGATCACAAGCGGATAATAATAGCCGTCCGGATCGCCGAGCGACAGGTCCACTTCATCCTTCCATTCCGGTTCCCACTGATCTAATGTATCTTCTGCCTTCAGTTTTTCATATTCAACGTTATTTAAGCCAAATACAAGATCTGCCTGCACATTGTTTTTCTCTGACACAATCCGGTTGCCAAGGTCGCCGCCCTGAATCTGTACGACTTCCACATCAAATCCGTTTTCTTTTGCATAGTCCTTTAACCATGCATCCCTGCCGTCAGAGCCGGAATTGGTATAGATCACCAGGGAACCGCCGCTGTCCTCTCCTCCCTTTTCTGCCTCCGCACTGCCCGTGCTGTCTGTATTACTGTTACTGCTGCCCCCTTCTTTGCCTCCGCACGCAGATAACGTGAATGTCATCACTGCTGCAAGCCCTAATGCTAATATTTTCTTTACTTTCATATACTTTCCTCCTTATCGTTTTCCTTTATTTATTGTTGATCCTTCTGCACATTTTCATCCACATAATTTCTTAAAAGCGCAGGCCAGTCGGTCTGCAGAATCTTATAGCCCAGGTCAATCAGCCTTCCCCAGCTTTTTTCAAATCCTTCCCCAATCGCCAGATTATCGTCCAGTCCGCCAGATAATACAATCTCATCGTTGAGCCGGATCACATTGACCCACGGCAAAATCCCTTCGCTGTGCAGCTGCTTTAAAAACGCCGGGTCTGTAAACTGCCCGTTTAAATCTGAAAAAATCAGCTCCGCAGCAGCCACATTGACATCGTATTTTTTGACCGTCTCCCATTCCTCTATTGTTTTTACAATCGGCATATACATCAGTCCTGTCCCGCCCGCTTCAAGCTCTGACAGCAGCCGTTCATGCACGCCTGATTTTAACAGGATCTGTGTATCCATCTTTTTTGCCTTTAAAAACGGAATGATCTTATCCCAGTAAAACCAGGAGCGGTCAATATTAATAAAGCATTTTCCGCGAAACCGTTCCAGCACAGCGTCTAGCCGTTCAACCCTCTGCCCTACATATTCCTGAAGCGAATTTAACGTCTTTTTAGATTCCACTTCCGCCGCTGTCATTTCACGGATATCCCGTTTGATACCAAGCTCCGCCTGCTCTTCTCCGTTGTGGAACGCAAAAAATACCCCATCGATCGTCATGGATACGTCCACCTCGATCATATCAGCGCCATGTAAAAGTGCATTCTGGTACGATAAAATCGTATTCTGCACAATACTTCCGCCGCATGTCCCCCTGTGAGCCGCTATCAGCACCTTTTTTCTGCGGACGGCTTCCTGCAGCTCTTTGTTTTTGCTGTACATTCTTCTCCTCGCTTTCTTCTGTTTTATTTTTAATGCATCTCTAGCTTATCGCAGATATTGGAACGTGTCAATTAAATTTTTTCAGTTTTTTAAAATTTTGTATAAAATAGTAAAATATTATAATCTATTTTTATGCATAAATACTAGTTTTTATCTTTTAATAAAAATGGAACGTTCCATATATAATTGTATTTCTATGAATTTTATAAATACAAAAAACAGAGCTGCCGCACTAAGCAAAACCAGACAGAATATAGCAGCTATAAAAATATGAAACTCTGCTATATCTTGTTTTGTTTTTCTTAGTGCGGCAGCTCTGTTTTTCGTTGGATCAATCGTTGAATTTATAACTTACAGCACTTTAATTAAACATATCATCACAGGTCTTTTGCGCATCCTTAAGCGCTGCCTCCACCTCTGCAGCCTCAAAAATCACATTCATAAACGCCGACCCGATAATATCCTCAAACGCAAATTCGTCAAACCTGTCATTAAGCGCTTCCCTGTTTCTGCGTTTTCCTTTTTCAAGCATATTTCCGATATCCTCAATCCATGGATACAGCTCCAGCACTTCCGCATTGTTTATGATATTCCGGTTTGGGATAAATCCGCCTAAATAAGTCACCATCTCTGCTGTCTCGTCTGCATACAGCCATTCAAAAAATTTGCCGCATTCAGCTGTTTTGGACGAACTTCTTGTAATGCCAATGCTTCCGCCGCCCAATAGAGGCTGTCCTCCCGGCACCTGTGAAAAAATAATTTTGCCGGCCGCTTTTGCATTTACCGAATGTACCATATCTGAGGCATAGTTGGAAAACGTAATATTCATCGCCGTCATGCCGTCAGAAAACATATTCGCTGTCTCCCGCCACCATAAATGCGTATCATTGGTCGCATATTTGCACGATTCCAGGCAAGTACAAAACGCCTCCTTCATTTCTTCGGAATAGACGCGCACCCTGCCGTGGCTGTCAAACACACTCGCATTTTTTTCATAATAGCGGAGCATGACTTCACAGGCTGCCACAAATGATCTTCCATACGTCAGCGTATGCCCGTATACAGTCGGCGACCTGCGGTTGTATTTCTGCGTAAAAAAGCTGGCCGCCTGGTTGTATTCCGCAAATGTTGCCGGCACCTCCAGCTTTCTTTTGTATGTTTCATAAAACTCGCGCTTGAGCAGCTCATTTTCAAACAAATCTTTGCGGCAGAACAGCATCTGCACACAGGCATCCAGCGGAATGGCATACGGTATACCGTGAATGACCGAATACTCTTTCGAAATGCCTGGGATCAGTTTCTGCACAACATTCTGCATCGGCTGGCTGTCCATATCCAGCTCCTGGTAAATACGTTCGCCGTCCCTTGCCATCCATGCCATATCAATACGCACAAGGTCAAAAACCGTTTCCTGCCCCGCCTGCATCTTCGATACCATTCTGCGCAGCTCATCATAAGGCACTTCTATGACCTTGACATCAATGCCGGACTGCTTTTTAAACAGCGGCAGCAGCCTGCGGATCGCTTTGCTTGTCGCATTTTTGACCGACAGCAGACGCAGGGTTTCCTCTTTTTTTACCAGATAACGCGGCCGGCTGCGGAAACTCCCTGCTTCTACGATTTTTTCCCCTTTTTTTTCTAAAATATCCTCTGCAATCCGATGCCCCATCAGCTTATAGTTCATCTCATAGCGGTTCTCGTCTGCCAGCCCGAATTCTTTGTTTACGACCGCATAAATAACAGGCAGCCTGACATCCGGATTATAACGGTTTGCCATATGCAGGCTGTCTACGTCTTCGTCAGACCTGGCAATGACTGCATCAAATGAGTCTGCTGCATACAGCACGTCAAACGCCCTGTTAAATTTCATAGTATCCGGCGCTGCGAATACCTCAAAATAGCATCCTTCGCTCTCAAACACTTCCGATACCGCTTCTACAAACCTCTTATCATCTGTGAAACTAACATCCTCACATAATACTGCGATATTTTTATTGCCGTCCCGCACGCATTTTTCCGCGATCTCCCTGCCTGCCCTCGCATAATCAAATGACGCAAACACAGAATGCTCCGGAAACCCCTTTACATACCTGTCCAGCATAATAATACGTGTACCCTCCGGTACAAAGGCCTTATTTTTTAACAGTGAACTTACAAGGATTACCGCTGCAGGATTGCAGGAAAGCGCTTTGCCTAACAGCCTTTGCTCCACATATTCCAGCCCATTGGTGCACAAAAGTTCCAGCGTAATTTCCTGCGGCCCAAGCTCCTGTTCGATGCCTGCATACAGCTGGCTGTATTTTGTCATATCAATTCTTGGCACAATAACGCAGATATGCCTGGAAGTGCCGCTCCTTAGCTGGCTCGCCTGCGAATTAATCTGGTATCCAAGCTCCTTTGCCGCCTGCTCGACAAGCTTGATCTTTTCTGCGCTGACATTCCCCCTGCGGTTCAGCACATTGGATACCGTGCCATGGGATACCCCCGCGAGTTTTGCAATATCCTTAATCGTCGGCATAAGCAGATTCTGTGCCGTGTAAGATCACCGCAGGTTTGATTTTATCTCGTTTATTTTTATCCATGTTGTTTGTTTCCTTTTCACTGGGCGGACAGATATCTGCAGCCTGCCCTGCTATGGCAGGTGTCATCGTCTTTTTGTGCTGGCGCGCTGCGCCCGCCTGTTATATCCGCAATAAACTTATTCTATCATGATTCCATGCAGATGTAAAGGCAGCCGCATCATAATGCTGTACATCAAATGCATCAGGCATCCCCCGCTGCGGCAAAAGTTTTTTGAAAAGTGTCCGTACTCATTCTACATCCTGCAAAGCATCATAGCCCTCCTCACCTGTACGGATCTTTACAACATTGTCAACACCGTAAACGAAAATCTTTCCGTCACCGATATGGCCGGTGTAAAGAACTTTTTTTGCAGTTTCTATTACCTTGCGGACAGGAACCGCGCTTACAACAATATCAACCTGTATTTTAGGAAGCAGATTTGCTTCTACCAGAATACCACGATAGTATTCCGGCCTGCCCTTTTGCACACCACAGCCAAGAACGTGAGAAACCGTCATTCCGGTAATCCCAATATCCATCATCGCGTTTTTCAGAGCCTCAAACCGGGATTCTTTACAGATAATTTCAATCTTTGTAAATTTTAAAGTACCATCATCAAAGACCGGCATCTTCTTTACAGGAACAGCCTCTGCTACAGGAACATCGCCCCAGACTGCCACACACCCGTCTTCATCTGCCGCAGCTGTATCCGGAAGCATAGCAAAGCCTGCATAAGCAGTCAGCAGACCATGCTCTGAAACATCAAGACCTGCCAGTTCATCTTCCCTGCTGGCGCGAAGACCGATGGTATGCTTGATAGCCAGGAACACGATCGTGATGACAATGGCTGCATAGGCTGCTACAGAAAGAACCCCGAGACACTGAATCCCAAGAAAGCGGAACCCGCCGCCGTAGCATAAACCTTTTTCGGTCGTAATGCCAGTTGCAAAAAAACCGGTAAGAACGGTACCAAGCGCCCCGCATACACAATGCACAGAAACGGCGCCAACCGGATCGTCAATCTTTACAGCTTTATCAAAAAACTCAACTGCAAATACAATTACCACGCCACAGATAAGACCGGTCACTGCTGCACCCAGTGAATCCAGCGCATCACATCCTGCAGTAATGCCCACTAAACCGGCCAGAGCTGCATTGTAGGTCATAGATACATCCGGCTTTTGATAGCGAATCCATGTAACAGCCAGAGTTGTGCAGCAGGCAGCTGCGGCAGAAAGATTTGTATTAAAAAATACACGTCCTGCAGTTTCTGCCAAAGCATCACTATCCATGCCGGCAGTAGAGGCTCCGTTAAATCCAAACCAGCAAAACCAAAGGATAAACACACCGAGAGCTGCCAATGTAATATTATGGCCAAGAATTGCACGGGGCTTTCCATTTTTATCATACTTTCCAATACGCGGGCCAAGAATTGCGGCACCGATCATCGCGCAGACGCCGCCTGCCATATGCACCGCTGTCGAACCTGCAAAATCATGAAATCCAAGCTGGCTCAGCCAGCCGCCTCCCCAGATCCAATGACCGGAAACCGGATAAATAATCAAAGAAATGGATGCCGAATAAATACAGTAAGCGCTGAATTTTGTTCTTTCTGCCATTGCACCCGATACAATGGTGGAGGCAGTTGCACAAAACACTGTCTGGAAAACAGCAAATGCCCAGAGCGGAACTCCTTTTGGCAGAATATGGCTGTAATCTCCCATAATAAGCGGGTCAATTGTTCCGAATAAGGCGGTTCCGCTGCCAAACATTATTCCAAACCCTGCCAGCCAGAAGGCCGGGGTCCCGATACAGAAATCCATAAGATTTTTCATCAAAATATTACCTGTATTCTTTGCTCTTGTAAATCCGGCTTCGCAGAGCGAAAATCCGGCCTGCATAAAGAATACGAGCGCGGTGCCTATAAGTACCCAGATTGTGTTTACCGAACTATATGACATGACAAATTACCTCCTTTATTGAACGCTGAAAAGCAGATCTGCATATGCAGGATATGGCCAGTAACTTTTAGCAGTCAGGGTCTCGGCCTCATCGCAGGCCTTCCTTAATTCACTCATTCTCTCCAGAACCTGATCGCGAATCAAAGCAGCTTCAGCACCGATATCTCCGGCAGCTGCAAGCGGCAGGAGCGAACTTTGTACAGCAGCTGCACCGGCATAGATACTGTCTGTCAGGGCTGAAAGTTTCCGGACAAGATCCGTCTCATAGCTGCATGCCAAATCAGAATCCAGAGCCTTCTTTGCTGCCGCTGTCTTTGCAAGCTTTGATGCATAAGCGCTGACAGCAGGTGCAATCTGCGTTTTTGCCATATCCACCATTGTATTTGCTTCAATGACAATAGTTTTACAGTAGTTTTCAAGCGTAATTTCATATCTTGATTTGATTTCAGCTTCTGTAAAAACACCATGTGAAGTAAGCATATCCACATTTTTTTTGTCAAGAATATGTTCACGTGCACGATATGCAAAAGGGGTTATTA
>CAJTVR010000097.1:11360-17013 GCA_910580075.1 uncultured Eubacterium sp.
CAAGAATATGCGGTACGGCATCGGCAGTAGTGCGGTAGTTGAGAAGCCCCCGTTTTTCCACTGCCTCCCTGATCCAGCTTTCATCATAACCGTTTCCGTTAAAAATGATGCGCTTATGATCTCTGATTGTTTTTCTTATCATTTCATGAAGCGCAGTTTCAAAATCCTGTGCATGTTCAAGACAGCCGGCGTAGATTCTAAGGCTTTCAGCAACCGCAGTATTAAGCATAATGTTGGCACAGGCAATACTATTGGAAGATCCCAGCATACGGAATTCAAATTTATTGCCGGTAAATGCAAAAGGGGATGTCCTGTTACGGTCAGTGGTATCGCGGTTGAATTTCGGCAAAACATCTGCACCGAGCTTCATCTGTATTTTTTCGATCCCCTCATAAGGTGTATTGCTTTCAATCGCCTCCAAAACGGCATTGAGTTCATCGCCCAGGAATATTGAAACAACGGCAGGAGGCGCTTCATTTGCACCGAGCCGGTGATCGTTTCCGGCCGTAGCAGCCGAGATACGAAGCAGATCCTGATAATCGTCCACGGCTTTTATGACAGCACACAGGAACACGAGGAACTGAGCGTTCTCATAAGGCGTTGCGCCAGGAGAAAGCAGGTTCTGGCCGCTGTCTGTCGCAATCGACCAGTTGTTGTGCTTGCCGCTGCCGTTGACACCTGCAAACGGTTTTTCGTGAAGCAGGCAGACAAGTCCATGCTTTGCAGCTGTTTTCTGCATAATTTCCATCGTAAGCTGATTGTGATCTGTAGCAATATTGGTGGTAGTATGTATCGGTGCCAGCTCGTGCTGGGCAGGGGCAACCTCATTATGTTCGGTCTTGGCCAGTATCCCCAGTTTCCAGAGTTCATCGTTGAGTTCTTCCATATAAGCGGCAACCCGGGGCTTGATTACGCCGAAGTAATGATCATCCATTTCCTGGCCCTTTGGCGGCTTTACGCCGAACAGGGTGCGGCCCGTAAAGCGAAGATCAGGGCGCTGCTCATACATTTCCCTTGTTATAAGAAAATATTCCTGTTCAGGACCGACGCAGCTGGTTACTCTCTTTACAGTATCATTGCCGAACAAACGCAGTATGCGAAGAGCCTGTTTATTCAGCGCTTCCATAGAACGAAGAAGCGGCGTTTTTTTATCTAATGCATGTCCGCCATAAGAGCAGAATGCTGTAGGAATGCAAAACGTTCTGCCTTTCATAAACGCATATGAAGTAGGATCCCAGGCAGTATAGCCTCTCGCTTCAAAGGTAGCCCTCAGTCCGCCGCTTGGAAATGAAGATGCATCCGGTTCACCCTTAATCAGCTCTCTGCCGGAAAATTCCATAATCACGCCGCCGTCCGGAGACGGCGTAATAAAACTGTCATGTTTTTCAGCTGTAATACCGGTTAGCGGCTGGAACCAGTGCGTAAAATGAGTAGCGCCTTTAGACAGCGCCCAGTCTTTCATTGCTATGGCTACCGCATGGGCAACACCGATATCAAGCTCCGTACCCTCGTCAATAGTCTTTCTGAGGGATTCATAAACCTGATCCGATAAAACAGCTTTCATAACTCTGTCATCGAATACCAGACTTCCAAAATAATCTTTTACAGTTTCCATAACATACTCTCCTTTGCTAATCCTGCTTCTTAATGCAAAAAAATAGACGTCTTCAGCGGCAGGCACATTTGCTGCAGCATAAAGACGTCATTGCCTTTTCACATTTAGATTGGTCTTGTTACTAAAAAAACGGCATCTTCGAGCACTTACACTCAAAGACGCCGTTGCCTTTATGCTCTATGTTATACACCTGCAAATATTCTTTGTCAACCCTTTTTTTCAAATGCTGTTAATTTTACAAAACCATGAAAAAAATCAGATCTTTATTGTATCGCCTTGACAAAGTTTATGTTTCAGAGTATGATACTGGCAGATGAGCAAAGGCGTTCATTTTAGTACAGACAAGTATCCGTGCTGAAATAAACGCCTTTGCTCTATTCTATTTTCCAGAAAGGAAGGATACCGATATGAAAATGGAAGGCCAGGTACGAATCCCCTCCGGGTGTGCAATTGCCGCTGTCATTTCCCGTGACGGAAGCAGAATGTCCGGCGGGATGATCATCAATGCCATGAAGCCGATGCACGACCGTTCCAACGGTCTTGGCGGCGGTTTTGCCGGTTACGGCATTTATCCTGAATATAAAGATTTTTATGCATTTCACATCTTCTTTGACCAGCGTGACACAAGAAAAAGCTGTGAAGCATTCTTAAAAGAAAGGTTTGAAATTGTAAAATCGGAAAAGATACCAACGCGCAAGATTCCGGCAATCACCGGCGAACCTGTTATATGGAGATACTTTGCCACACCTTTAAAGTCCATACTTGCGGATCTGCAGCTTGCCGAAAAAGAATTTGTTACCCGTACCGTTATGAAAATAAACACCGAAATGAAAGGAGCATATGTTTTCTCCAGCGGCAAAAACATGGGCACTTTCAAGGCTGTCGGTTTTCCGGAAGATGTGGGCACATTTTATAAATTAGAAGAATATGAGGGTTATTCCTGGACAGCGCATGGACGCTATCCTACAAATACTCCCGGGTGGTGGGGCGGGGCTCATCCGTTTACACTGCTTGACTGGTCTGTTGTTCACAACGGAGAGATTTCTTCCTATGATGCCAACCGCCGTTTTATAGAAATGTTCGGATATAAATGCACCCTGCAGACAGACACCGAGGTTATCACTTATATCATGGACTATCTGATCCGTATTCAGGGACTCACGCTCGATGAAGCGGCAAGTGTCATTGCCGCACCATTCTGGAAGACGATTGAAAGCAAAACGGATCCGGAAGACAGGCACAGGCATACATATCTTCGGACAATATTTCCGAGTCTGCTGATTACAGGACCTTTTTCCATTGTTCTTGGATTCAGCGGCGGACTCATGGCTCTCAATGACCGCCTGAAGCTGCGTTCTATGGTAGCCGGCGAAAAAGACGACAAGGTGTTTATTGCCAGCGAAGAAGCTGCTATCCGGACCATGGAACCAGATGCAGAAAATATCTGGGCTCCTGCAGGCGGAGAACCTGTAATCATCAGAGTAAAGGACGGTGCGTTTTGATGAGTGTGGAATTTATATATCCTGAATTTGAAGTAATTAGAAATACAGACCGCTGTACTGCCTGCCGTATATGTGAACGGCAATGTGCAAACGAAGTTCACTCCTTTCTGAAAGAGAACGGAGTGATGGCGGCTGATGAAACCAAGTGTGTCAATTGCCAGCGCTGTGTATCGTTCTGTCCTGCAAGGGCATTGAAAATCGTAAAAAGCGATTGTACCTTCCGGGAAAATGCAAACTGGCAGAATGATACCATTAGAGAAATTTATAAGCAGGCCGGCAGCGGCGGAGTGCTGCTGTCCTCTATGGGAAATCCGAAACCTCTGCCTGTTTATTGGGATAAGATTTTAATCAATGCCTCCCAGGTAACCAATCCTCCGATCGATCCGCTTAGAGAGCCGATGGAAACACGTGTGTTTCTGGGTAAAAAGCCAGAAAAAGTCCAGCGTGATGAAAACGGCAGGTTAAAATATGAATTACCGCCTCAAATCGAACTTTCTATGCCGGTTATGTTTTCGGCAATGAGCTATGGATCGATCAGCTACAATGCACATGCCGCCCTTGCCCGTGCGGCAGCTGAACTCGGTATTTTCTATAATACAGGCGAAGGCGGTCTGCATGAAGACTTTTACTGCTACGGTGAGAACACCATTGTCCAGGTAGCATCAGGCCGTTTCGGTGTATATGAAGACTATCTGAAAGCCGGTGCCGCGATTGAAATTAAAATGGGACAGGGTGCAAAACCCGGGATCGGCGGACATCTGCCTGGTGCTAAGATTGTAGGTGACATTTCACGCACCCGCATGATCCCCGAAGGCTCGGATGCAATATCTCCGGCTCCCCACCATGATATTTATTCCATTGAAGACCTTTGCCAGCTTGTGTTCTCATTAAAGGAAGCCACCGAATATAAAAAGCCCGTTATTGTTAAGATTGCCGCCGTGCATAACATTGCAGCAATCGCCAGCGGTATTGCCAGAAGCGGAGCAGATATTATTGCCATCGACGGTTTCCGTGGCGGTACCGGTGCCGCACCTACCCGTATCAGAGACAATGTGGGTATTCCGGTTGAACTTGCACTGGCGGCTGTGGACAGCCGGCTTCGTGAAGAAGGAATCCGTAATCGTGTCTCCCTTGTTGCGGGCGGGTCTGTCCGCAGTGCTGCGGATGTTGTAAAAGCAGTCGCTCTGGGTGCTGATGCCTGCTATATTGCAACTGCAGCCCTGCTTGCTCTCGGCTGTCATCTCTGCCGTACTTGTCAAAGCGGTAACTGTAACTGGGGAATCGCAACCCAGCGTCCCGAACTTGTAGAACGTCTCGTTCCGGATACAGGCAGTCAGCGCCTGATCAGCCTGATGAATGCCTGGCGGCATGAAATCAAGGAACTTATGGGCGGTATGGGAATCAACTCCATCGAATCTTTGTGCGGCAACCGCCTGATGCTCCGCGGAATCGGTCTGACAGACAAAGAACTCGGGATCCTGGGCATCTATCATGCTGGAGAGTGATTATAAACGGTCAGTAAATCCCAGAAAAAACTTTAAAGGTATGGTATAATATTATGTTAATAAATGCAAAAGATCTCAATTATAAAGTTTTAAATGAAACTCTCCGGAAAGCCGCCGATGACTGCACTGTCACCGAATGCTGCGGCCAGCGCTACATTGCAGCCGGGATGTCCGGTAAAAGCATTACGGTCAGCGGCATTCCGGGCAATGCCCTCGGAGCTTATTTAAACGGTGCCACGATTACGGTCAATGCAAATGCGCAGGAGGCCGTGGGCGATACCATGAATGCAGGTAAAATCGTAGTTCACGGCAGTATAGGCGATGCCGCTGGCTACGCTATGAGAGGCGGCAAAATTTTTATCAAAGGAAATGCGGGCTGCCGCGCGGGTATCCATATGAAAGCCTATAAAGAAAAGAAACCTGTTATGGTAATCGGCGGTACAGCCGGGAGTTTTCTCGGCGAATATCAGGCAGGCGGCGTCATTGTTGTTCTCGGTCTTGGAGCAAAGGGTAAGGAAATCGCAGGTTTCTTTCCCTGCACAGGCATGCATGGCGGAAAAATGTTCCTGCGTTCTGACTGCAGCAATATAAAATTCCCAAGTCAGGTTACTGCCCGTACTGCAGCCGAACCCGATATGGAAGAATTAAAAGTATATGTGTCAGAATACTGCAGTCTGTTCGGTTATGATATTCATAAAGTTTTGTCCAGTCCCTTTACTGTCGTTACCCCTGACAGTAAAAATCCATACAGGCAGATGTATGTGGCAGACTTCTAAACCGCACAGTGCATTGATCTTTCCTTTCATATCCCATGTCTGCAGGTTTTTGCGCTGCCTGTATGCTCCGGTTCCCGCTCCGGCAGCATACCAGGATTTCCTGTTTTTTATCCGGCAGTATGTCTGGTTCGCTTATAATACCTCATCCGGCAGACATACTGGCAGATTGGATTTCTATTGTTTATTGATATGCTAACTGCTAATTTTGTGGATTTCATAAAGATTTGAAAAAAGGACGGCTCGCAAGCCGTCCAT
>CAJTVR010000098.1 GCA_910580075.1 uncultured Eubacterium sp.
CAGAAAATTTAGAATTTCTTACTGTTCGCAGGCGGAACAGAAAAAGGAAACAGTGTCTCCGCCCCGGCGTCCGGGAAACCGATACATTTTGTGAGAGGTCATATGGATAAACTGATTATTTTTTGCAAACATAGTGTGGAAACGCTTACTTATTTTTCCCGCCAGACTGCCCAGGCATTTGCTTCATGGGGATTTGAGATATTCTGGATGGATATGAATATGGCAGGACTCAGCGCCTGGAAGCTGCGGCAGAAGATGCAGGGAAGAGAGGCAGTGCTTATTACGTTTAATTTTATCGGGCTGAGCGGGGAAGAAGAGCTGTGGGAGCTGGATGATGACGGAATGCCGCAGACAAGCATCTGGGAAAAGCTGGATATTTTATGCCTGAATATTATGGTGGATCATCCGCTTTATTATTACAAGGCATTGAAACATCCGGTTCCGGGAATGCGGATGTTTTGTATTGACAGGGATCATGCGTCTTATTTGAAGCGGTTCTATCCTGATATTCCATGTGGATTTCTGCCGCTTGCGGGAAATCTGCCAGAAACGGGAATTTCTGGCCAGAGTATTCAAACGGTTTCTTTTGATCAGTGGCAGCAGCGTCCTTATCCGGTTGTATTTACGGCAAACTATGTGTCGTCTGCCCGTATAGAGCAGCAGTTTCAGGCACTTGAGCCGGAATACAGGGATTTCTATTATGAAATTTTAGAGTCATTTATTCAAAATCCCGGTCAGGAACTGCTGTCCGGGATTGAAATTTATCTGAGGCGCGGGATGCCGGAGCTGGATGATGCCGGTCTCTGCGAGGCTTTGAGTACAATGGCGGCTGTGGATTTGTGGATACGTACTTATTTTCGGGAAAAGACGGTGCGTATGCTTGCTGAGGGAGGAATCAGAGTGTATGCAGCTGGCAGAAACTGGGATAAGATGCCCTGCAGCTGTCCGCAGAATCTGGTCTCATCCGGGAAGATGCTGGATTCGCAGGCCTGTGTCCGGGTAACGGCACAGGGAAAAATTGCTCTGAATACAATGCCATGGTTTAAGGACGGCGCTCATGACCGTATTTTTACGGCGATGCTGCACAGTACCGCAGTACTGACAGATGACAGCAGATATCTGCGGGAACAGTTTCAGGATATGGAAGAACTTGTGTATTATGATTTAAAACACCTTGAAGAGCTGCCAGACCGGGTGAGGGAGCTTTTGCGTGAGCCGCAGCGGCTGTTTGAAACTGCGTGCCGGGGAAGAGATGCCGCTGCAGAATTTCATACATGGGCGCACAGGGCAGAAGAGCTGCGGCGGTATCTGTAGTCACAGCTGTGGCGGCTGCCTTAAACCATAATAAACGCTGAAATACGATTTTCTGCATAAGAATATCTATTATTATCAAAAGTATTTGCCGGAAAATCAGTTTCTGATATAGAGAATATTGTAAAAGAGGATGTAATGTCAAAAAAATTATCTGAAATGACGTTGGAAGAATTGTGGAATTTATTTCCGGTTTATCTGACTGAACATAGTGATAAATGGGAAAGCTGGTATAATGAGGAATATCAAAGATTGTATGCTTTTTTATCAAAAGTAAAAGTAAGGATCAGCCATATAGGAAGTACCGCAATCGAAAATATATGGGCGAAACCGATTATTGATATTCTTGTCGAAATACCTTTAGAACATGATATGGACAGAGTGAAAGATTTAATTGTGCAGAATGGATATATTTGTATGGCAGATCATGCACAGACGATGTCATTTAATAAAGGATATACAGAACACGGTTTTGCTGAAAAAGTTTTTCACCTGCATTTGCGATACTGGGGGAATAACGATGAATTGTATTTTAGGGATTACATGAATAGTAATCCCACAATAGCAAAAGAATATGAAAAATTAAAGCTGTCACTTTGGAAACAGTATAAATATAATCGTGACGGATATACAAATGCTAAACATGAATTTATATCTGGACATACCCAAAAAGCAAAAGAAGAATATAAAGGCAGATATACATCCACACAAAATCCGTTACGGGTCCCATTCTTCGGAAAAGACAATCTCTCGCGCGGAAAGTAACGAAATCTGCGGCCTGTACCAGAGTGCACATGAACAACGCCGGTAAGGTGCACACATTGTTTCCACGGATGAAATGACCGGGGTACATTTTTAATCAGCGCCATTATGTTTTTTCCGGAATTCAGTAGGAGTTGTCCCGGCATATTTTTTAAATATTTTAGTAAAATAATTCCAATCCTGGATTCCGACATAATCTGACACTTCCTGAATGGTCATGGAAGTTTCCCGTAACATCTGTTTTGCAACACGTATGCGCTCTTGTGCGATATAAGACATTGGCGTAGCATTTAATTCTTCCTTGAACCGGCGTGCGATATAAACAGCCGAAAAATTAACAGCATCAGCGATTATTCCAGGTGAGAGTTCTTTATTCAGATTGAGCCTGATATAATTGATGACTTTCTGTACGACCGGGCTGTAGTTTTTCAGATTGTATTCACGGCATAATCTGCAGTATTCACCCAGCATATTTAAGTATGTATTGTTTAGTTGATCATGTGTTATGCATGCAGAAACCTCCTGCGCAAATTTTTGGGAAATGCTGTCCAGGTAAATGGGTGGAATCCCAGCGGTCTGCGCGGCTTTGCGGAAAAGTGTATTTGATGTATATGCAAATGAGCGGTGTGACAGCATATGGTCTGAATTACGCCGCTCCATATTCTGGTGCAGAAAGAAATACGCTTCATTCAGTGCCTTTGAATAATTTCCATCTGCTATAAAAGCCATAAGCCTTGTTTCATGCAAATATCTGTCTTCAATTTTTTTTGCCTGTTCATTGATATCTTCTGAAAAGACAACTGGTGTCTTATAATCCCCTTCAAGAAATTCCACTTTTTTTTCATGCAGTACAGGTTCAGCCAGGCCATGGGTGTACATCAGGATGTGACGCGCAATGGCGGTTGCTTCTATGTGCAGGATATTGCACGGTACAGAACCTAAAAGAATCCGAAGCTGTTCCTGTGCAGTATAGCTAAGATTGTTTTTTACCTGGATATGCTGATAATCTTTATCTTCAAGCGGCAGCGTGCGGAAAGGGCCAATTGAAAAAAAATCGTTATTATCAGGACTGGCGCGAAACAGAACATAGCTCAGCATAAAGGTATCCCGTAATTTCCATATTTCACCCAATTTTAATGAATCGGCAATTCTGCGTATCTTTTCATAGTGATGGACGGATTGTTCCAGCTGCGCTCTTATGCCGCCGTCTACAGCGGACAGATCCGCCTGTGTATTCTCAAAATAATTAATATTCAGATTTCTTGATTCACTGAAAATATTTTTTATCAAATTGAAAATTTTTTCATCCATATTTGCTCCAATTCCCTTCTGACATGAAAACAGAATGATTTGCAAAAAAATCTGTTGAAAATATATGTTTTCTGACAATATAGTATCATATTTTACTATTTCTGTATAGCATGTTTCTAGCGGAAACAGAGCCTGGTTGTTATAATGTACAAAGAAATTGGCGATAAAGCCAGTTATGGGAAACAATATGACAGAAAGGAGAGATTCCGGAATATATAAAAAATCTGATAAAAGAATGGAGAATGAAAAAAATGAAATCACCATTTGATGATTTTAAAAGGAAAAAAGATTATCTGATTTGTATAGATTCAGACGGATGCGTTATGGACACGATGGATATTAAACATATCCGGTGTTTCGGTCCGCGTATGGTGGATGAGTGGCATCTGGATGAATGGAGGGGGGATATCTTAAAGCGCTGGAATGAGATCAGCCTTTATACCATGACAAGGGGGATCAATCGTTTTAAAGGACTCGCAATTGCACTTGCTGAGATCAATAAGAAATATGTGGATATCCAGGATATAGAACTGTTCTCAGACTGGGTGTCAAAAGCACCGGAGCTTTCAAACCGTGCCGTTGAAAAAATGTATAAGGAGACCGGGACTGAAATTTTTAATAAAGCGCTTTCGTGGAGTATTTCGGTAAACAACTCCATAAAGGTATTGCCGCAGGAGAAAAAGAAACCTTTTGAGGGGGCAGCGGAGGGGCTTCGTGCCGCCGGACGGGTAGCGGATGTCGCTGTTGTCTCTAGTGCTAACAGGGATGCTGTGGAAGAAGAGTGGGAATTATATCATCTGTTAGAACATGTGGATATTCTGCTGTGCCAGGATGCAGGAAGCAAAGCGCATTGTATAGAAGAACTTAGGAAGAAGGGATATGCGCCTGACCATGTGCTTATGGTAGGGGATGCGCCTGGGGACAGGCAGGCGGCGATTGAGAACGGGGTATATTATTATCCGATCCTGGCACGCAGGGAAAAAGAAAGCTGGACAGAAGCGCCTGCCGCGTTTTCAAAGCTGGTGCAGGGGGAATATCAGCCGTACGGGCAGAAAAAAGAAAGGGAATTTCTGGATAATCTGGGAGGAAAATAAAGATGGTAGATTTAAAGGCGAAACCGTTTTATCTGGACGATGCGCAGATTGCATGGGTAGAAGAAACAATCGCGGGGATGACTCTTGATGAAAAATTCGGACAGTTGTTTGTTCTGCTCAAAGCAGTTCCGGGTGTGGATGAGGACAAAATCAAGGCATCACTTGAGCAGTCCCGCCAAGGCGGGCTGCGGTGGCAGGGCGGAGATAAAGAAAGTGTGTATCTGCAGAATATTACCTATCAGAAACACAGCAGGATACCTTTGCTTATAGCGGCAAACTGTGACGATGGCGGAAACGGCTGTCTTTCTGAGGGAACATTCGTGGCGACTGCGGCAGAAGCTGGTGCTTCCCAGGGAACGGATACGGCATATCATATCGGGCTTGTGGCAGGAAGGGAGGCAAGCGCAATCGGCTGTAACTGGGTGTTTAATCCGGTGGCTGATATTTATATGAACTGGCGCAACACGATTGTTAATACAAGGAGTTTTGGTGACAACGCGGATACGGTTATTGCCAATACAAGGGCCTATATAAAGGGCATAAAGGATGCAAATCCTAACATGTCATGTACCGCAAAGCATTTTCCGGGAGATGGCGTTGAAGAACTTGACCAGCATCTTGCGCTCGGAGTTAATACACTGTCTGCCGATGAGTGGGAGGAAAGTTTCGGAAAGGTATACCGCACACTGATAGAAGACGGACTTGAAAGTATCATGGTAGGGCATATTGCCCAGCCTGCCTTAAGCCGGAAATTCCGTCCGGGTATCCAGGATGGGGATATTATGCCTGCGACTCTTGCCCCGGAGCTGCTTACGGATCTGCTGAGAGGTCAGATGGGTTTTAACGGTCTGTTGATTACAGACGCTTCCCATATGATCGGAATGGCCGCCATGTCCAGAAGGGAGGATGCAGTACCGGGGGCGATTGCCGCGGGATGCGATATGTTCCTTTTCGCAAATGATGTGGAAGAAGACCTTTCTTTTATGAAGGCAGGATATGAAAAGGGCATTATTACCGAGGAACGGCTTTCAGATGCACTGCACCGTATTCTGGGAATGAAGGCACACCTGCACCTTTATGATGAGCATGTCAGGATCCCGGATCATGGCCTTATTGGGAAATGGGTAGGCTGCAAAGAGCATGCCAGTTATACAGAACAGGCGGCAGATGAATGTATTACATTAGTAAAAGATACCCAGAAGCTCCTTCCGTTAAATCCAAAGGAGAAGAAAAGAGCATTTCTGGTGTATGTTCAGAGTACCCCTGCTTCCAAAGGCTATAAAGGGGATCCTGTAAAACAGGTAGTTATTGAGGAACTGGAACGTGCAGGTTTTGTAGTGGATGTGTGCCCGAATTACCATGATCTGGAAGCTGAAAATGGCGTATCACCAATGAATTTTTTAAAAATGCTGAACCATGGAACCCGTAAGCAGTTTACAGGCAGCTATGATGTGGTATTTCTGGTGATTAATATCAAGGGTTATGCGCAGGAAAATGAAGTGCGTGTCCGCTGGAGCTGTAACCACAGCAGTGAGATGCCATGGTACAACAGGGAAGTGCCGACTATTGGAATCAGCCTGAATTATACAAATCATCTGATTGACGTGCCTCAGCTGAAAACTTTTGTAAACGCATACGGATCAGACCGGATGCATATCCGGGCGGCAATCGGAAAAATATGCGGACAGAGCGAATTTAAAGGCAGGGCAAACGATACCGTATTCTGCGGCAGGTGGGATACAAGATTATAGATGCAGCCGGGAGAAACATGAAAGATCAATTCCCGAACGGGAGGCCGCCCCTTGACAAAAAGGTGTAATCTACGCAGACCGTGATACGGTTGACAAGGTGGAAGTAATGAAGGTATGCACCTGCCTGAATCACGGGCATACGTATCTGGAGATTTCGGCATTATATAAATGATAAAGGAGAAAAATATGGACTACAAAGTAAAATTTAAAGACCAATTTGGCTATTTTTGCGGTGATTATGGCGGAAGTCTTGTCAATTTATACATTGATATGTGGATTCTTACTTTTGCCACTTATATTCTTGGCATTGATGCGAAGTGGATGGCGGGCCTGTTTCTATTCGCCCGTATCTGGGACGGCATTAACGACCCTTTGATCGGTTCTTTGCCAGACCGTTTTAAAATTGGAAAATCCGGCGACCGTTTCAAGCCTTATATCCGCATTGCAATGGTTCCGTTAGCGCTGTCATGCCTGCTTATTTTTTCTGATGTATCCGCATGGAGCCAGGGGGCGAAGATGGCCTGGGTTTCCATTCTGTATCTCATCTACGGTATGAGTTACACAGGTGCCTCGATGCCATACGGTGCAATGGCATCTGTTATGACCAATGATCCTGAAAGCCGTACAAAACTTTCCCGCGCCCGTGCAATTGGCGGCATGGGTGTAGGCGTTACCTTTATGGCGCTGGTTCCGCAGATGATCTGGAATGCAGACCACACCCCTAAAGCATCCGGTTACTTTACACTTGCGGTCATCGCCGCTGGCGGGGCGCTCCTGTTTTACACACTGCTGCTTGTTCTGTGCAAGGAAAGGATCCAGCTGGAGGATGGTGTAAAGGCCAGCCAGAAAAAGTATAGCTTTTGGCATGTCCTCAAAGGAGCTGTCACAAACCGGCCGCTGATTGGAATGATGATTGCTTCTCTTGGATCCATGTTCTCCAATCAGGCGAACGGATCCCTTGCCAGTTATATGTACCGCGAGTATTACCATGAGCCTAAGGCCATGTCCGTTACGTCTTTTATGAGCATTCCTGTGATGGCTTTTTGTTTTGTTGTAGTTCCAAAGCTCTCTCAGAAGTTTGGCGCACGCAAGACCATTCTTGGTGCTGTCTGCATTAATATCGTGTGCAGCATTCTGTTGGTGATGTTCCCGATTCCCAACGTGTATCTGTTCATGTTTGTAAATACGGTCGCTAATATTGGCCAGACAATCTTTATCATGCTGACATGGGCGCTGGTCGCACAGTGTATGGACTTTCAGGAATACAGATCCAATGAGAGATCCGATGGCACACTGTATTCTATCTACACTTTTTCGCGTAAGATTGGAACAGCTATAGCTTCTTCATCAGTCGCTGCAATGCTGCCGCTTATCGGGTTTGTCTCCGGCGCTTCCGAGCAGGCTGCTTCTTTCGGTACAAATGTCCGCATGCTGGCTGTTGGTCTGCCTGTAGTATCCTGTATCGTGGAACTGGCTGGCGTCGGCCTGATTTATAACATTACGCCTGAAAAGAGTGAGGAAATCCGCAAGACGCTTGAACAGCGCCGTGCACAGCCTGAAGGTGCAAAATAGCCAGATACAGCGATATACATAAATCTTAACAAAGGCATCTGATCATGGGTGCCTTTGATTTAGAAAGGAGCAGATATGAAAAAAATTTTTCTGAACGAAGACTGGCAGTTTGCAAGACTTCCGGACGGAGTATTCCCAGTGGCATCTGAGTCAGACTGGAAAACTGTCACACTCCCGCACACATGGTATTCTGACGGGGATCAGTATCGAGGATTGGCAGTCTACTGCAAAACAGTAGCTGTAGATCCTGCGTGGCAAAGACTCTATCTTGAATTTGATGGGGCTGACCAGGTCTGCCATGTTTTCATAAACGGTGAGTTCATTGGTGAACATCGTGGCGGCTATGCCCGCTTCCGTTTTCCGGTGCCAGAGAAAGCGCTTGAAAACGGAAAGCTGCGCATTGATGTTTATCTGGACAACAGCCTTAACCCCCAGGTATCCCCCAGCTTCGGGGATTTCACTGTATTTGGCGGCCTTTACAGGTCTGTCAGTCTTCTGGCTGTGGGTGAGGATCACTTTGATTACTGTTATTATGGAACCAACGGCATCATTGCCCGTGCAGGCATAGAAGACGATGGTACCGGCCTGATTACGCTGGAATCCCATGTCCGTACAGGCAAGCCCGATGCTGTCATTGTTTATACACTGTCTGGACCAGACGGCAGGATTGCTGCAGGATGTACTGTGCCTGCAGGGGAAATAACCAGGCTGACGGTATCAGAACCCGTGCTTTGGAATGGACAAAAGGGCGCTGGCCTTTATCAGCTGCAAGCAGCTTTAATGGTTAATGGCACAGCAGTTGATGAAACGGATCTCCGTCTGGGATTCCGGAGCATTACCATAAATCCTGATGAGGGGCTGCGGCTGAACGGTGAACGCATAAAGCTGCGGGGCGTTGCTATGCATCAGGATCGCGCTTTCGTGTTTTCCGCAGTGACGGAGCAGCAGATCGATAAAGATTTTGGGCTGCTTCGCGAGATTGGTGCAAATGCCGTGCGGCTTTCTCATTACCAGCACGCGCAGCATACGTATGACTGCTGCGATGAATATGGTTTTCTGGCCTGGGCTGAGATTCCAATGCTGAAAATGACGGAAGATGCAGCTTTGCTTTCCAACGCGCAGGAACAGTTAAAAGAGCTAATACTCCAGAATATCCATCATCCTTCTGTTTTCTGCTGGGGCATACAGAATGAGATTGGTATGTTCAGGGATGAGCCTTTTATGCACAAAGAGTGCCGTGCACTTGCTTCCCTGGCAAAAAGCTGTGATCCCTGCCGGCTGGTAACGGCTGCAAACCTTTATAATGTGAAGTTTTCCAGTCCGCTCAACGCTATTACTGATATGGTCGGCTATAATCTCTATTTTGGCTGGTATTATGGGAAAATGCAGGATTATTCAAAGTATCTGGATGCTTTTCATGAAGCGCAGCCTAAAATGCCCATCGGTATCAGCGAGTACGGCGTGGACGCTAATCCCAGGCTGCATGCGGAAGAACCGGAGGTCAGGGATTATTCCGAAGAATATCAGTCGCTGTTTCATGAGACGGTTTATCCTATTTTTGAAAGCAAAGGATATCTATGGGGAAGCTTTGTCTGGAATATGTTCGATTTTTCCAGTGACCGGCGTAATGAAGGAGGCGTGAAGTTCCTGAATGCAAAAGGCCTTGTGAGCCATGACCGTACACTGCGCAAAGATGCCTTTTATTACTACAAAGCCGTCTGGTCACAGGAACCTTTCGTCCACATCTGTTCCCGCCGTTTTGTCAGACGCTGTCGTGAAACCATTGATGTAAAAGTCTATACCAATCAGCCTGAGGTAACACTGGCTGTTAATGGCAAAGAGGTGGAACGCAGCACGAATAATGGAAATGGAACGGTTATCTTTCATGATATTGTGCTACAGCCGGGTGAAAATCATATCCGTGCCCTGTACGGGGGATGCAGCGATGAATGTATTTTTGAGCATGTTGAATTTGAGGAAGAAAGTTACCGGCTGTCAGAGGAAGCGGGAGGAATGGTCCGAAACTGGTTTCTTAGCGATGATGATACGGTAAAAGAAGGCTGCTACTCTATTATGGACACCGCAGAGGATCTGCTGAATGCAGCTCGCCCTGTTCTGGAAAAATATGTTCCCAATCTTGTTGCTGTTCTGGATCAGGATGCAATTCCCCTAGGGCTTTCCATGAAGAGTATCCTGGCACGTGAACTTAAGGATGATCCGGATGCCATGGTGTGTATCAATGACGCGCTTCATAAGATCAAAAAGGAGTTTTAAACGGAGCAGGCCGGAGGATCTTTATTTATAGTGACACCGCGTCAAGCGGCATTATCAGTTTATCAGGGAGGGTTATTTATGATCATAACAACTAAATATGGAAAAATCAAAGGCATCCGGGAGCGCGGCTGCATTGTATATAAGGGAGTCCCTTATGCCAGGCCTCCTGTAGGCAGGCTGCGCTGGCGCAAGCCGCAGCCATGCCTTCCATGGGAGGGGGTGCTGCATGCCGGCTGTTATAGCAGCAAGAGCGTTCAGTTCGGCAATCCCCGCGATACATTTTATAACAAAGAATTTTACAGCAATCCGGATTTTGATGTCCCGGTCAGTGAGGACTGCCTCTATTTGAATATCTGGGTGCCGGAAAACGGCGGTGAAAAGCTGCCGGTAGCGGTCTATGTTCACGGTGGCGCTTTCATGGGCGGTGCTGGCAGCAATCTTCCGTTTGTCTGTGATGCACTGGTCAGACATGGGTTAATCGTCGTGACGATTAACTATCGTCTGGGCGCTCTGGGGTTTCTCTGCCATCCGCTGCTGGGTGTGCCCGGTGAAAATAAGGCTGGAGGTAATCTCGGCATCTGGGATCAGCTTGCCGCGATTACCTGGGTAAACGAAAATATCAGTGCTTTTGGCGGGGACGCAGAAAATATAAGTGTCTTTGGACAGTCTGCGGGGGCAATGAGCCTGCAGGCGCTGGCAGTCTCGCCGTTAAGCCGGGGGCTTTTCCATCGTATGGCGCTACAGAGCGGCGGCGGTTATTACAATCCTCTGAGTGAGTACCGCACCATTGAAAAGGCAGAGACTTTTGGCAATGATGTACTGGAAGCTCTTTCCTTGCCGCGCGAGGCATGGAAAGAGGGAGGTGATGCCCGTGCCGCGGCACAGAAGGCATTGTGGGATACTCCTGAGGAAGAATTGCTTCCAGCGTTGAACAAGGCGCTTGGCATGGCATTTATTCAGCACAAGGGAATGCCTTATGTTCCGGTCATTGATGGAGAACTGATTACAGATGATGGAAACCGTCTGATTGATCAGGGAGGTGCGCTGCCCATTGAGTATCTTTTAGGATGCAATGGCAATGATCTTACTGCAGTAAGTGAAGCGCCTGCACCAGACAACAGCCTTATGCATAAGGCAAATCTGGAATACGCCAAACGCATGGAGGGTAACTGCTATGTCTATTATTTTGACCGAAAACTGCCTGGAGATCAGGCTGGATCCTTCCATTCTGCCGAGCTATGGTATGTATTCGGCAGTTTGGATTACTGTTGGCGGCCTCTGGAAGAAAAGGATTATGCGCTTTCGAAGAAAATGACAGCTTATTGGAGCAATTTTTTCAAAACCGGCAATCCGAACGGAGAAGGTCTTGATGCCTGGCTTCCATGTACAGCGGAAAATCCTTTCGTTGCATTTTTAACGTAGTGCGCATTGCATAAACGACTGCAGCGTTGGAGGTATAAAAGAGAGGGGGAGATGGATAATGCCGACAGGGATAATCATTCATACGTCTGCCATTGCCATAGGAGATGTTTTGGGGACGTAGCAAAATCTACTCTGGATTTATTTACGGTCCTGGTTTTTACATGTTTTAATGGGGCTGTCGCACTAAGCAAACACATACATGATATAGTATCAAAGAACGATTTAAATAACTATATCTTGTATAATATTTCTTAATGCAACAGCCTCATGATCAATGATTTTAAGGCCTGCGGAGGAATCTTTATGCTTGCTGCGGGTTTTCGGATGATAAAAGGAAAGATGTTTCTGACAGCGTCTTCTCCTCCGGTTCTCTGCGCAGTCTGCGGTTTTCCTCATATAGATTTTTCCTATTGTTTAAGTCTGGGTCCGTTTCGCATTCTTCCCGGAAAGCCCGCACCCATTTACGGACTGTTCCATCACCTGACTGGTAATCTTCGTTTAGTCTTCTATTGTGCGTCCCTGTTCTAAATATAGCTGTTTAATTTTCTTTTTGAATTCTGGTTCATAGACCTTTGTCTTTAGCATGTGCAGCATCTTCCTTTACATTTTATTGAAGTATATCATGTATTTCCTGTCTGGTGTTACAACTTTATTATACCATCTCAAAGGAAAATCTGAGCAGAGCGCTTTCCGGGGTCCCAGACGAGGAAGGTCTGAGCAGAGTACTTTCTATTGTTTACGCACAGCTCCTGCATGTGTTTTCCTGATCCGTGCAGCTTTAATCTGAATAAAATCCAGTATATCCTGCTGGTCATGGTCGGGCAGTTCCCGGAAGGAATGCAGCAGGGTCAGTTCCCGCTGTGTCAGGTTTGGCAGGGGAGGACAGGGGGAAGCGGGAACGGGATGATCTAACTGCAGTGCAAGAAGTTCGCTTAACGGTATCTGGTACAGGTTTGCTAATTTGTTTAGCGTTTCGATGCCTGGTGCTGTGCGTCCGGTTTCATAATGGGAATAGGACTGGCGGATTACATCCAGATAAGAAGCTACGTATTCCTGCGTGTATTGATGCGATTTTCGTAATTTCTTTAAATAGCTTCCAAACTGTGTAGTCATAAAATCACCGCCTTTTTACATGAATTATATGCAATATCATGAATTTAAAGGCTAAAAAATATAGCATTATTTTCATGGTGCTATTGAAAATAGCAAATGGATATGATTGCGTAGTTACAAATGATTACACTTTGGGAGGATTTGCCATGCTCTTTAATTCATCAGAATTTCTGATATTTTTTCCTTTCGTAACGCTTTTATACTATGTAATTCCGCAAAAATTGAAAAATTACTGGCTGCTTGCTGCAAGTTATTATTTTTATATGTGCTGGAATGCACGCTATGCGCTGCTGATGCTGTTTTCTACAGCGGTTACTTATACTGGTGCGCGGTGCATGGAAAAAACAGCCGGCGGGTGGCGCAGATTTGTGCTGGCGGCAGGCATTGTATTAAACCTGGCAGTACTGTTTGTGTTTAAATACAGCGGGTTTGCGCGGGATGTGTTAGCCTGGCTGTCTGCACGCATGCATATTCAGCTGCAGCTTCCGGCATTTGATTTTCTGCTTCCGGTCGGCATTTCTTTTTATACATTTCAGGCACTTGGCTATATGATAGACGTATACCGGGGAGATACTTATCCGGAGAAAAATTTTTTCCAGTATGCATTGTTTGTATCATTTTTTCCGCAGCTTGTTGCAGGTCCGATTGAACGATCGAAAAATCTGCTGAAACAGCTGGCGGTATCTGTCAGATTTCAGTATGACAGGGCACGGGACGGGTTTTTGCTGATGCTGTGGGGGTATTTTTTAAAAATTGTACTGGCGGACCGGATTGCTATTTTTGTGGATACGGTTTATGAGGACTATATGACATATGGCGGATGGTATCTGGTAATAGCGACCGTACTGTTTGCTTTTCAGATTTACTGTGATTTTTACGGTTATTCTGTGATTGCCATGGGAGCGGCACAGATTCTGGGAATCCGTCTGATGGAAAATTTTCGTGCTCCGTATCTGTCTGCATCGGTAGCTGAATTCTGGCGGAACTGGCATATATCACTGACATCGTGGTTTAGGGATTATCTGTATATTCCGCTGGGCGGCAGCCGCAGAGGCAGTATGCGTAAGAACCTGAACAGGCTGATTGTATTTACAGCAAGCGGATTATGGCACGGCGCAAAATTTTCTTTTGTGGTCTGGGGTGCTTTAAACGGCCTGTACCAGGCAGCCGGGGAACTGCTAAAGCCGCTGCGTGACCGGGCAGTCAAGATCCTGCATCTGAACCGGGCCTCTTTGGGACACAGACTGCTCTGTATGACTGGAACGTTTCTTCTTGTGGACTTTTCCTGGATCTTTTTCAGGGCGAACTCGTTTTATAAGTCTTTTGAAATTATCCGCCAGATGGTAAGCGTGAAAAACCCGTGGGTGCTCTTTGACGGCTCTTTGTACCAGTGCGGCCTGGATATGAAAAATTTTCATCTGATGATTGTCTGCCTGGGTGTGCTTTTGCTGGCAGATGTCTGCAGATATAAGGGAATACGGATCCGGGAAGTTTTGATGTCGCAGGATGTGTGGTTCCGTTGTGCTGTTGTTGTTTTTTCTGTCTGTTTTATTCTGGCTTTTGGAATCTGGGGGCCGGGCTACGATGCGGCAGGGTTTATTTACTTTCAATTTTAAAACAAGTCAGATGATCAGCAGTCTGAGAGCAGGCTGTTTCCGGCATTCAGTCCTGCATCCGGGTATCTGTTGTGGAAAAAGATAAGAAAAATATAATACATGGAGGATAACTATGCACAGGATCAAAAAAGTATGTGTCTGTCTGCTTGTAATATGCATGACCGTAATTTCCTTAAAAGGAATGACAGACCTGTCACAGAGAAAGAGCAGTGATTTTAAGTACCGGCCCTTTTTTGAACAGGAAGAAGACTTTGATATTATATTTCTTGGAACGAGTCATGTAATTAACGGGATCTTTCCAATGGAACTGTGGAACGATTATGGATTTGTTTCTTATAATTTCGGAGGACACGCCAATCAGCTGGCGGTCTCTTACTGGGTACTGAAAAATGTATTGGATTATACAACGCCCAGACTGGCTGTGATTGACTGTCTGACGCTTGGCACACAGACGAAGACAAGCCAGTCTTTTGATTATGTGCATCTGTCCCTGGATGCGTTTCCGCCCAGCATTACCAAATGGCAGGCTGTGTCTGACTTATTAGATGATCAGGTGATGAATGAAACTGCAGCAGCCGGAAATCTTGCAGACGCTGCAAAACGGACAAAAATGAGCCTGCTTTGGGACTATTCCGTTTATCATTCCAGGTGGAATGAATTATCAGCAGATGATTTTATGCCGGGTTCTTCGAGGGAAAAAGGCGCAGAATCGAGAATTGCCGTAAGCACTCCGGCAGATGTAAAAAAGATAGCTTCAAATCAAAAACTGGAGGGGGAAACAGCCGGGATTACATATCTGCGCAAAATTCTGGATGAATGCAAAAGCCGCGGGATTGAGGTGCTGCTTGTCTACCTTCCGTTTCCGGCGTCAGAGTCGGAGCAGAAAGAGGCAAACCGGGTTTATGATATAGCCCGAAACTATGATGTTTCGTATATTAATTTTCTGGACATGGATCTGACGGATCATCAGACAGACTGTTATGATCCAGCCTCACACCTGAATCCTTCAGGAGCAAAAAAAGTGACAGATTATCTGGGAGATTTTATCAGCAGCCACTATGACATCCCGGACCGCAGGCAGGATGAAGCATATAAAAGCTGGCATGACAGCTATGCAGATTATAAAAATTATAAAGCCGGACACATAAAAAACCAGCAGGCGCTGGATATTTACCTGATGCTTCTGGCAGATAAAAATTACAATCTTTTTGTCGAAATCAGAAATCCGGCTGTCTGGAAAAATAAACACTATAAAAGACTTTTGCAAAATCTTGGTATTAATACCGGAAAGATCACGAAAGATACGGACGCATTTGTGCTCAAAGGAGGCAGGCATGAGGATTCTTTGAAAAACTTTTCTGCATGTAAAAAGAAGGAGTATCAGACGGCACTTGGAACAATCAGGCATGTAAAGAATGAGGATCAGAGCGTCAGCGTTTATCTGGATGACAGCATGCTGTACAGCGTGGATGAAGTTCAGAATGAAAGTATGGATATTCGTATTGCAGTTTTTGACAAAGATACTATGGAAGTGACAGACCAGGCGGGATTTTGTATTCAGGACAGGGAGGATATTGCGGATGATTATCTGTCTGTTACCGGGGTTGTGCGGTAAAGACAGGATTCTATATTTCGTAAATTTTGTGTAGATTACCCGGACGCCAGGCAGAGAAATGTTTTCCTTTTTCTGTTCCGCTTGCGAACCGTAAGAAATTCAAAATTATCTGCGATAGTTTTGTGGCAGCGGACGGACCGGTGTCTGATGCCCTGACGTTATTTCATGCTTTATGCTGTGGCCCTGGCAGACACCTTTTGGGGCATAAACGATTTTGGCAGCAGTACACAGCGAACCCCAAATCCTGGAAATGAGGCAGAAAATTAAGAATTTCTAACGGTTCTCCGGTGATATATGCTCTAAATGACTTCTTAATCACGGGATTTTCTCATGGTTAGTGAAGGACACATTTAGAGCATTTTTCATACAAGGAGGGCAATGCCGTGATGAAAACAAAGATTACCCCATTATACGAGAGGCTTTCCCGCGACGACGGGCTTTTGGGCGAGAGCAATTCCATCAGCAGCCAGAAAACAATGTTGGGGGACTATGCCTGCAGGAACGGCCTGGCGAACCCCACCCATTTCACGGAAATGTAAACCGCTTATTTGATACAATGGGCATGAACAGAATATAGGAAAAACCGCTGAAAACAAGGGATTCCGACACGTTAGGTGTTGTTGGAATTCCTTGTTTGCTTTTGGGGCTGTGCCAGGGCAGCACGGGAGCGGCGGTTACGGACAGCCACAGTGGTCACAAGTCTGACCCCTCTTGTGGCTGTTTTGACCCCTGCGGCAAAAGGTTTGACCCCTATGGCTGTGAATGTGACCACTGTGGTCACGGTTTTGACCCTCCTCTTGTCCAGTCTGACCCCTCTGGTCCAGCGTGACCTCCGTTTTGGAGAACCGACTTGGTATACTTGAAAAAAAGCAATTTTTTGAATATAATGGAATTGTGGCAGGGGCGGGGATATGACAGTCCCACTGCCATACATTCATGAAGAAAGGCGGTGGATGCCGTTGAAATCGGATACAGTTACAAAGGATTATGTAAAAGATGCGGGCGTATTTGCCGATATTTTTA
>CAJTVR010000099.1 GCA_910580075.1 uncultured Eubacterium sp.
AATTAAGAATTTCTAACTGTTCTTCGGAGTCACAGAAAAAGGAAAAAGATGCTCTGCCCGGCGTCCGGATTACTCATACACAACCCAGCTCCCTCCCGCAGCATACACATGAATTTCTAATTCCCAGCAAAAAAATACTTTCCTTATAAACAAAGTTGTGTTATACTACCACCTGAGCATGTTCAAATCATACATGCATTCGGAATATGCAGGAATCCGGCGGGTTCCATACAGACATACAGTTGAAAGGAGAATTCTATTATGAAACACATTAAAACTTTAAATACCAGAAAATTGCAGAATACAGTAAAAAAAGGCGGCTGCGGCGAATGCCAGACATCCTGTCAGTCGGCATGCAAGACATCCTGCACAGTTGGCAACCAGACATGTGAGCAGGCGAAATAGCATATGGCAGATGGAATGCTCTGTCTGACCGGGGACCGTGCACTCAGGTACGGTTTCTGGCCGGACAGAGTTTCGGCATGTATCTGAAAATGCTTTTCGTCTGGCTGTATGGCTGCGGGAATCATTTTAAGATACATGCTCTATTGCATGAGAAGAAACGGCCGTTCGCAAAGCGTGCGGTCATTTGTGCGTTAGCTTAATTTTGCGCGCGCACATATTTAAGGAGGATTAATCGTTGAATCATCAGGTTCATCAGTTTAAAAATAACGGTTATAATATTGTGCTTGATACTGGCAGCGGTGCGGTGCATGTGGTGGACGATATTGTCTACGATGTGCTGGAGCTGTATGAGGAATGTTCCGCCCGGGAGGCTGCTGAACGGTTAAAAGACCGCTATCCGTCTTCGGAAGTGCAGGAAGCGTATGAGGAAATTACACAGTTAAAAGATGCCGGAGAATTATTTGTGCCGGATGAATACCAGCAGTGTATTTCAGACTTTAAGGACAGAAAGACGGTTGTAAAAGCACTCTGTCTGCATATTGCACATGACTGTAATCTGGCCTGCCGTTATTGCTTTGCAGAAGAAGGGGAGTACCATGGGCGCAGGGCCCTGATGAGTTATGAAACAGGAAGGGCTGCGCTGGATTTTCTGATCGCTAATTCCCAAAACCGCAGAAATCTGGAAGTGGATTTTTTTGGCGGGGAGCCTACGCTTAATTTACAGGTAGTCAAAGATCTGGTTCAGTATGGCAGGCAGCAGGAAAAAATTTATAATAAGAAATTCCGCTTTACATTTACGACAAACGGGGTTTTGCTGAATGATGATATTATGGAGTTTGCCAATCAGGAAATGGATAATGTCGTGCTGAGTATAGATGGAAGAAAAGAAGTAAACGACAGAATGCGGCCGTTTCCAAAAGGGGCCGGAAGCTATGATCTGATTGTGCCAAAATTCCAGAAATTTGCGGAAAGCAGAAACCAGTCCAGATATTATGTAAGAGGAACGTTTACGCATCACAATCTGGATTTTTCAAAAGATGTCCTGCATCTGGCGGATCTGGGATTTAAACAGATTTCCATAGAGCCGGTGGTAGCTGCAGAATCGGAAGACTATGCAATACGGGAAGAAGATCTGCCACAGTTATATGAAGAATATGACATTCTGGCAAAAGAAATCATCCGGCGGACAAAAGAAGGAAACGGTTTTAATTTTTTTCATTTTATGATTGATTTAGAAGGCGGGCCGTGTGTGGCTAAACGTTTATCCGGCTGCGGATCCGGTACAGAATATCTGGCTGTTACGCCTTGGGGAGATTTATATCCATGTCATCAGTTTGTGGGGGATGACAGGTTTTTGATGGGCAATGTGTCCGAAGGGGTTCATAATACGGATATCCGGAAGATGTTTCAGGGATGCAATGTGTATGCAAAAGAAAAGTGCAGAAACTGTTTTGCAAGATTTTACTGCAGCGGCGGATGCGCGGCGAATTCTTATTATTTTCACGGGGATATTCTGGATACGTATGAGATTGGCTGTGCGCTTCAAAGGAAACGGGTGGAGTGCGCAATTATGATAAAAGCTGCACTGGCAGAATAATACATGAGGCTGCCGCAGCCGGTACAGCAAAATTTTTTATGCGGCATCCCCGGTAAAGCCGGCGCAGTATTTATTTAAGGAAAGGATAGAAACAGCGATGAAAAAAGGAAAAGGCATTACGATACTCTGCATTGTCATGGTCTGTATACTGAGTCTTGGATATTATGCATCTATTATCCTGTCTTCCACAGGACGGGGTGAAAATCAGAATATTATCTTAGGTCTGGACCTGGCTGGCGGTGTCAGCATCACATATCAGATTGTAGATGAAGATGCGACTGCCGAGGAAATCAGCGATACAGTCTACAAGCTGCAGAGGCGTGTGGAGGAGTACAGTACAGAAGCAACGGTAGCAAGGGAAGGCAATGACCGGATTACGGTTGCGATTCCAGGTGTTACGGATGCGAATGATATTTTAGAAGACCTGGGCACACCGGGATCTCTGGAATTCAGGGATCCGGAAGGCAATGTGGTGCTTACAGGTGATGATGTAGAGACAGCAGCTGCCAGATATGTAACAGAAAGCGGCGTAAACAAAGCTATTGTAGAGCTGCAGTTTACAGATGAAGCAGCAGAGGTTTTTGCAGATCTGACCGGGGAAAATATCGGTAAAAATATGCCGATTGTATACGACGGAGAGACAATCAGCAATCCAAGTGTAAAAGAACAGATCAGCGGAGGCACGGCGTCTATTGAAGGCATGGAGTCGTTCCAGGCAGCAGAGACGCTTGCATCCCAGATACGTATCGGTTCTTTATCTTTAGAGCTGGAAGAGCTGTCGTCCCAGGTGGTAGGCGCATCTTTGGGAGAAGAAGCGATTTCTACAGCACTGACAGCAGCAGCCATCGGGCTTGCACTGATTATTGTATTTCTGATTGCATTTTACTGGGTTGCAGGCGTAGCCACTTCGCTCGGACTGCTGATTTATTCGACCGCAGTCGTGGCAGTCATCTATCTGTTTGAGATTACGCTGACACTGCCGGGTATTGCAGGTATTATACTCGGTATCGGTATGGCTGTGGATGCAAATGTGGTTATTAATGCACGTATTAAAGAAGAGCTTGCGCTTGGCAAATCTACAGCTGCCGCAATGAAGACAGGCTATCAGAAGGCACTTTCTGCCATTGTGGACGGAAATGTGACAACCCTGATTGCAGCTGCTGTGCTGGCGATGAAAGGTTCCGGTACAGTCAAAGGATTTGCTTATACACTGGCCATCGGTATTATTTTATCGATGATCACAGCACTTGTTGTAACACGTTATACCATGTATGCAATTCATGCGATTGGATTTAAAGATGTCAAATATTATGGTATAGCCAAAGAACGCAAAGTGGTTGATTTTCTTTCCAAACGGTATGTATTTTTCATTATTTCAGTAGTGATCATTGCAGCCGGGTTTATAGGAGAGGCTGTCAATGCAGCCGGCGGAAAAGGTGCGTTTAATTACAGTCTGGAATTTGTAGGAGGTACTTCTACAACGGTTGACCTTGGCAAGGATTATGAACTGGCAGAAATCGATTCTGACATTGTGCCGCTGATTAATGATGCACTGGGAACAGCAGAAGTCCAGGTACAGAAAATTGCAGATACAACGCAGGTGATTTTTAAAACCCGCAACCTTGAACTTTCTGAGCGTGAAACATTTGCACAGATTTTTAAAGACAATTATTCTGTCGAAACAGATGCGATTTCTTATCAGAATGTCAGCGAAACAATCAGTAAGGAAATGACCGCAGATGCAGTCTGGGCAGTTATTATTGCAGTAATCCTGATGCTTATTTACATCTGGTTCCGGTTTGATGATTTCAGGTTCGCATCCAGTGCAATTATTGCGCTGCTGCATGATATTCTGGTCGTGCTGACCTGTTATTCGCTCGTGCGGATTTCTGTAGGTTCGACATTTATCGCGGTAATGCTGACGATACTCGGCTATTCGATTAACGATACGATTGTTACCTTTGACCGTATCCGTGAAAACATGAAGTCCAGGGTAAAAGTAACACAGTCCGAACTGGCTGAGATAGCCAATAAGAGTATTACGCAGACGCTGTCACGATCCATTAATACGTCTGTGACAACATTTGTTATGGTGCTGCTTTTGTATATTCTGGGGGTAGCGTCGATTAAAGAATTTGCGCTTCCTCTGATGATTGGTGTTATCAGCGGTACGTATTCTTCGATTTGTATTGCTACGGAGCTCTGGTTTGAGATGAAGATCCGCCAGAAGTCTTCTGCCAAAACGAAAAAGGCAAAGACAAAGAAAATGGCCTGATTCGTTCTGACCGGGCACAAAAATAAATAAAGAAAACGGCTTCCGGTTTTATGGGCATGTGCAAAAGGACCGAAGAAGCCGGAAATGGTTTTAGATCTAAAATGATGGGACGGGCTGCCACACTGCTTTGTGTGACGGCCCGTTTTTGACGGTCCCATTTATAAAAATTCAAAGAAAATCCCGTCCCTGTCCACCTTGCATCTTGAAATTGCCTCTCTGCTGTGGCATAATAATTAGTACGGACAAAAATACCGTGCGCTGTATTTGAAGAAATTCAGCAGCACGCAGAGAATAAATAGAAAAAAACATAAGACAAGCATAAAAGTCAGAAAACGATACAGGAAGGTGATTACATGTCAGTAAAGGATACAAGAATTAAACCGTACACAGGAGAAAAAATCAAAATCCGCCCATATGAGCATGTGGCACAGTACTATGAAACTGATCAGATGGGAATTATCCACCACTCAAATTTTATCAAATGGATGGAAGAAGCCAGAATGAACCTGATGGACCAGATGGGCTTCAGCTATAAGGCAATGGAAGAAATGGAAATTATCAGTCCGGTGCTTTCTGTAAAATGTGAATATAAGAGTATGGTACACTTCCGTGATACTGTTGTGATTGAAGCACGCATGATTGATTATAACAGTGTAAAGATGAAAGTAGTTTACCGCATGACAGATAAAGAAACCGGGGATCTTCGGGCGCTGGCAGAAAGCGAACACTGTTTCCTGAGCAACAGCGGCAAGCCGATTTCCTTAAAACGTTCTTATCCGGAAATCGATACAAAGTTTTTTACTCTATATGATGAAGACGGGGAAGAGATTAAAGAGTAATGCAGGGGGCCAAAATGCCCTGAACCAGGAAAAGGGTATCTGAAAAGATATCTGTAATGATATTTACAATGGCAGCAATAAAGGAGTTATCCATGAGCGAAAAGCTGGTATTAATCGACGGGCACAGCATACTGAACAGAGCTTTTTTCGGCATTCCGGATCTGTCGAATTCTGAGGGACTGCACACCAATGCAGTCTATGGATTTTTAAATATTTTATTTCGGATTTTAGAGGAAGAGCAGCCGGATTATCTGACGGTTGCCTTTGATGTGAGTGCACCGACATTCCGCCATGAAATGTATGCGGAATATAAAGGAACAAGAAAACCAATGGCACCGGAACTGCGCGAACAGGTTCCGGTTATGAAAGAAATGCTGAAAGCCATGGGCGTTACAATTGTGGAAAAGGCAGGTTATGAAGCGGACGATCTTTTGGGTACGATTGCAAAACGCTGTGAAGACGCAGGGCTTTTGGTGTCTGTTGTTTCGGGAGACCGGGATCTTTTGCAGCTTGCTTCAGAACATATCAAAATCAGAATTCCAAAGACGAAAAAAACCGGAACGGAAGTAGAAGACTATAATGCCGCACAGGTAATGGAAAAATACGGTGTGACGCCGGCTGAGTTTATCGATGTCAAAGCGCTGATGGGTGATTCTTCGGACAATGTGCCGGGCGTGCCGGGAATCGGCGAGAAGACAGCCGTTAAAATAATCAGCCAGTATGGAAGTATCGAAAATGCATATGCCCGTATTGATGAAATGTCCAAATCAAAGGTCCGGGAATCTTTCCGGGAAAATTATGAAAAAGCGCAGTTTTCGAAAAAACTGGTCACGATAGATATCCATGCCGATATTGAATATGACCTTGCAGATGCCAGACTGGGCAGTCTGTATACACAGGAAGCCTATGAAATCTGCAGGAGGCTGGAATTTAAAAATATGCTCTCGAAGTTTCAGAGGCAGACGCAGACAGAAGATCAAAGCCATGCGGCAGAGCGTTTTAAGCTGGTGACAGATGCCGCAGAGGCAGAAAAAATACTTGACAGGATAAAAAAATCAGAAAAATCGGCAGTGCAGCTGGCAGAAGACAGAGGAAATTTATACGGGCTTGCAGCAGCACTTTCTGAAGAGGAAATCTATTTTATACCATGCAGTCCAAATCAGGATACAGACGGGCAGCAGCTGGCGGCGTCTGATCTGCTGCATCATTTTGAACAGATCCTCTCCAGCGGGAACCGTGTGGCTTCGTTTGATATCAAACAGGCCTTAAAACGCGTTCATATTGCGCCGCAAAAGCAGCTGTTTGATGTTATGATCGCAGCATATCTGTTAAATCCGCTCAGGAATGAATATCCTTATGAAGATATCGCGAAAGACTATCTCGGGCAGATGTATCCGTCCAAAAGCGGTTTGATTGGAAAAACATCTTATGAAGAAGCCATGCGCGGGCAGCCTGAAGCGTTTTTAGCAGCAGTCTGCTATCCGGCTTTTACGGCGTACCAGGCAATGGATATCCTGGTGCAGCAGTTAGAAAAAGAAGGAATGCGCAGTCTGTTTGATACAATTGAAATGCCGCTTGTATACACGCTTTCTGATATGGAAAAAGAAGGCATACGCATTGTGGCAGAAGAATTAGAAGCATATGGCGGAAAGCTGCAGGAGCGTATCGAAGAGCTCGAACAGCTGATTTATGAAGGAGCCGGGGAGACATTTAATATTAATTCTCCAAAACAGCTGGGCGTTATTTTGTTCGAAAAGCTGAAAATGCCTTATGGAAAGAAGACGAAAACCGGTTATTCTACCGCGGCAGATGTACTGGACAAGCTCGCTCCGGAGTATCCGTTTGTAGCACAGATTCTGGAATACCGCCAGCTGGCCAAGTTAAAATCCACTTATGCGGACGGGCTTGCGGCATTTATCGGGCCGGACAGCAGGATTCATACGACGTTTAACCAGACGATTACGGCAACCGGGCGGTTAAGCAGCGCAGAACCGAATCTGCAGAATATCCCGATACGGATGGAGCTTGGACGGCTGATTCGAAAGGTATTTCTGCCAAAGGAAGGATATATTTTTCTGGATGCCGATTATTCCCAGATTGAGCTGCGTGTGCTGGCGCATATGTCTGCGGATGAAAATCTGATTCAGGCTTATAAAGAAGCACAGGATATCCACCGGATGACAGCATCCCAGGTGTTCCATATCCCGTTTGATGAAGTGACAGATTTGCAGCGCAGGAATGCAAAGGCTGTGAATTTTGGAATTGTATATGGAATCAGTTCGTTTGGATTAAGCCAGGACTTAAGCATATCCAAAAAGGAAGCTCAGGATTATATCGAGCAGTATTTTAAAACTTATCCGGGAGTCAGGGCATTTCTGGATAAAATGGTTACGGATGCAAAGGAAACCGGAAAAGTAGTGTCCATGTTTGGAAGGATACGTCCGGTTCCGGAATTAAAATCCAGCAATTTCATGCAGCGCTCGTTCGGGGAACGCGTAGCGATGAATTCGCCAATCCAGGGTACGGCGGCGGATATTATTAAAATTGCGATGAACCGTGTGCATGACAGGCTTTTGGCAGAAGGGTTAAAGTCCCGGCTGATTTTGCAGGTGCATGATGAACTGCTTGTAGAAACTGCCTGTGACGAGAAGGAGCAGGTTTCCAAAATTCTGGAAGAAGAGATGCATCATGCTGCAGATCTTGCGGTTGCGCTGGAAATTGATATGCATGCCGGTACGAACTGGTATGAGGCTAAGTAATAAATAATCAGGCCGGTGCAGGACAGGCATCCGGCTGTTATGGGAGACAGCGCCAGTGAAATGTTCTGGCTGCTGCCGCCCATGGATAAACGGCATACTGCCAGAAGGGTGAACGGAATGAAGTTTATAGGGATTACGGGCGGTGTCGGCTCAGGAAAATCCACGATACTAGCCTATCTGAGGAAAAATTACAGGGTCAGGACGCTGATTGCGGATGAAACAGCCCATGAAATTATGGAACCGGGGTTTGACTGCTATGTGAGGCTGCAGAAAGAATTTGCCCAGGAGAAAATCTGGCTTCACAATGGCAGGTTCAACAGGCAGCGTCTGGCAGAGATTATTTTTGCGGACGATGAAAAGCGGGAGCGGTTAAACAGCATTGTCCACCCTGCGGTGAAGGAATATATTTTAAAAGAAGTGGAAAAGGAGCGCCGCAGCGGCTCGACGGATTATGTTGTGCTGGAAGCAGCTCTTTTAATCGAAGACGGATATGATAAAATCTGTGATGAATTATGGTATGTTTATGTGACGGAGGAAAACCGCAGGAAGAGGCTGATTGAAAACCGCGGCTATTCGGATGAAAAAATTGCGCAGATGTTTGCAGCACAGCTGCCGGAGGGCGAGTACCGCAGACACTGCCAGGTGATTATTGATAATAACGGGCCGATTTCGCAGGTTTATCTGCAGCTGGCACAGCTGTTAAATGATAAAGGAGACAGAAAAATGCAAAGAGTACTCGGACAGGAAGAAGACACACAAAAGAAGATTGAATATGTATTCGGACTGGATATCGGGACGCGCAATGTAGTAGGTACCGTAGGATATAAAGAAGATAAGGAATTTATCGTAGTCGCACAGTATGCCATGGAACATGAGACGAGAGCTATGCTTGACGGCCAGATTCATGATATCGGACGTGTCGGCCGTACGATTTCAGTGATTAAAGAAAAACTGGAAGACCAGATCGGCCAGGAACTTACAGAAGTATGCATTGCAGCTGCCGGACGTGTATTAAAGACAGTGACGACATTTGCAGAATATGAATTTCCGGAAGAAACAGTTGTTACAGGCGAGCATATCCATACGCTGGAACTTCTTGGCGTAGATAAAGCGGCACAGGAATTAAAAGAAGAAAATGATACAAAGTATAAATTTTACTGTGTCGGATATTCTGTCATGAAATATTACATCAATGACGAGATTTTTTCAAATATAGAAAGCCATAAAGCAGATAAAATTTCTGCAAAAATTATCGTAACATTTCTGCCGGAAGACGTTGTGGACGGACTGTATATGGCAGTCGGCTTTGCGGGTCTTACCGTAGCAAATATGACGCTGGAGCCGATAGCTGCCATCGATGTAGCGATTCCGGAAAATTTCCGCATGCTGAATATCGCGCTGGTCGATGTAGGTGCAGGTACGTCCGATATTTCTCTGACCAGGGACGGAAGCATTATTGCATACGGCATGATTCCATTTGCCGGGGACGAACTGACAGAAATGATTGTGCAGCATTACCTGGTTGATTTTAAAATGGCAGAGCATATCAAACTGTCAGCAGCCACAGACGATGAAATTGAATTTGAAGACATCATGAGCTTAAAACATACAATTACAGCGGAAGAAGTATGGAAACTGACAGAACCGCTGGTTGACAGGATGTCTACGGATGTGGCAGAAAAGATTAAGGAATTAAACGGAGACCAGAGTGTCAGCGCAACGTTTATTGTCGGCGGCGGCGGAAAGATACACGGCTTTGATGAAATGCTGGCTAAAAAACTCGAGCTGCCTCAGGAGCGTGTGGCTCTGCGCGGTGCGGAAGTATTGAAGGAAGTTACTTTTTTACAGGATGAGATTGTCAAAGACCCGCTGCTTGTAACCCCGATTGGTATCTGCCTGAATTACTACGAACAGAAAAACAACTTTATTATGGTGCGCTTTAACGGCGAACGCCTGAAACTGTATGATAATAACAAACTAACGATTGTAGATGCAGCAATCCAGGCCGGATTTCCGAATGACCAGCTGTTCCCGAAACGCGGGCGGGAGATTAATTTTACCGTCAATGGCAGACCGAGAATTGTACGGGGAGAAGCCGGGGAAGCAGCCATTATCCGTATGAATGACCGTCCGGCTTCGATTAATACGCCGATTGAGCCAAACTGCGATATTTCCATCGAGCCTTCTACCGCAGGCAGGGAAGCCCGCTATATGGTCGGCCAGCTGGAAGAATATCACAGTTCTACCATTACATTTGAAGTAAACGGCAAACTGATTACATGTCCCAGATATGTGGAAGTAAACGGCGTTTTAGAGCCTCCGACTTACGAAATAAAAGAAAATGATGCAATTGTAACAAGAAGTTTTTATACGGTAGAACAGCTGGCAGAATTTATGGATGTAGAGCTGGATATGGATGCAGATATCTTAGTTAATAACCGGGTCGAAGACTTGCAGGCGCTTGTATATGAAAACTTCAGCGTAGACTGGAAAGTCATCTCCTACCGTTCCACACCGCAGGATGTATACCCGGATGCGCCGCCAAAAAGAGTGCCGGATTTAGAGGCCAAAAAGAGGATGAAAAAGTCGGAAGGCCAGTCTGCGATCCTCTCTCTTCCGCAGCTGCAGGTCAGCCAGGCAGCCTTAAGAGAAATCCCGGCCCAGACAAAGGATATGTTTGGCAAGGCATTTACAGATCTGTCGGGTACATCGGATGCGCAGGGAAAAGCATCTGTATCTGCTGCCCAGACGGACATGCAGCGGAAATCCCAGGATGCAGCAGATGTGAATGCGGCCGGAGGACAGAAAACGTCAGAACAGCAGGCAGCAGCGGCGTCAAGGAGTTTAGCCGGAGCGGTACAGGCAGCATCAGTAACAGGGAATCAGGCAGAAGCAGGGCAGGCAGCATCAGTAACAGGGAATCAGGTAGAAGCAGGGCAGGCAGCATCAGTAACAGGAGATTCAGCCGGAACAGTACAGGCAGCAAAAGTGCCAGGGAGTTTAGCCGGAACGGAGCGGGCAGCATCAGCTTCTGTAAATCAAGGCAGTGCATCACAGGGGAATGGAAGCAGCAGCCAGACAGAGCCGTCTGCTGAAAACAAGGACAGTGTGATGCAGCCTGCAGTTTCAGAAAATGGCAACAGAGCCTTAGGTTCATCTGCAGCAGAGGGTGAATCAGGCCAGCCACCGGTATCAGGAAACCAGAACAGTGCAGATGCGTCTGAAGGCAGAATGGTGCAGGCAGCGTCAGTAGCAGGAAGCCAGGGCAGCATAGGTTCATCGGAAAGAGGAACGGCACAGCCGGCAGCAGTGTCAGAAAATCAGGGCGGTACAGATTTGCCTGAAAGCAGAATCAGCCAGCCGGCAGCAGTGTCAGGAAATCAGGGCAGTGTGATGCAGCAGACATCAGATGGAAGCGGAGCAGTTCAGCCTGCAGTGTCAGGGAATTTCGCTGGAGCCGTACAGGGTTCTGAAATTTCTGGAAATAAAGCTGGCATGACACAGGCAGCAGGCATTGAATCAGACAGGCAGCAGGCATTGAATCAGACAGGCAGCAGCCAGCAGGCAGAATCTGAAAATTCAGCTAATGCAGCACAGGGGCTGGGGATGTCAGAAGGCAGACCGGAAGCAGTGCAGACAATGACAGCTTCTGGAAATAAAGATACAGCAGAAGCATCACAGGCCAGAGCAGAAGACCTGAATCACAGCAGTGCAGGTTTTACAGAAAAGCAGGCATCTGCAGCCGCTGTACAGACGGCAGCAGGCAGTGCAGAGTCAGAATCTGTATCTGGACAGGCAGTGTCAGGACAGCCGTTCCAGGTTGTGATAAATGGCGAGACTGTCACTTTGAAAAATAAAAAAGAGTATATTTTTGTAGATATATTTGAACATATTACGTTCGATTTATCACAGTCCAAGGGACGCATGCTTAAGACAGAAGTAAACGGTATCGATGCTCAGTATACACAGTTACTGCATCCGGGTGATAAAATCAATATTTATTGGAAGGAAAGCTAAGATGGAATTATGCAGCATAGCAAGCGGCAGCAGCGGGAACTGCATCTGTGTAGGAACGGCAGATTCCCACCTGCTGGTGGATGCAGGAATCAGCGGGAAACGCATTGAAACGGGATTAAATTCTGCAGGACTAAAAACCAGTGAGATGGAAGCTGTGTTAGTCACTCATGAACATATTGACCATATAGCGGGACTTGGCGTAATTGCAAGACGCTACGGACTTCCGATTTACGGCACGAAAGCAACGCTGGATGCGGTGCTTTGTGCAAAATCGGTCGGAAAAATAGACGAGTCCCTGCTGCATCCGGTTATTCCGGGCCAGGACTTTCAGATCGGGGATATGACAGTACACCCGCTTTCGATTTCCCACGACGCAGCAGATCCGGTGGCTTATATTATGAAAACAGACAGCCAGAAAATTGGTGTAATTACAGATCTTGGAAAATATGATGATTTTATTATAGAAGAACTGCAGAATCTGGATATTTTACTGCTGGAAGCTAACCATGATGTGCGCATGCTCCAGACAGGGAGCTATCCTTATCCGCTAAAGCAGCGTATTTTAGGGGACAGGGGGCATCTTTCGAATGTGCTCTCCGGCCAGCTGCTGGGACGGCTGTTGCATGACCGCTTTAAGGCGGTTGTCCTGGGGCATTTAAGCAAAGAGAATAATTATGCAGAGCTGGCTTATGAGACCGTGCGCCTGGAAGTATCTATGGGTGAGAATCCATATAAAGGGGATGATTTTCCGATTTATGTGGCGAAGCGGAGTGAGGCTTCACAGATGATTTGTGCATAGGGACAGGGCTGGCGGATAAAAATGAAAATGGACTGAAAAAGATGAAAGAGTTTCCTGAAAAAAGAATGCGCCTGAATGATCCAGGCTTATATTCAACTTGACTGGTGGGTATATGATGGAAATGAACCTCAGATGTATTTCAGCAAAGAGGAAGAAAAAAATGAGTGAGATTTATTTTGAACGTGCAGCAGATATTGGAACATTATACCTGGAACATATTTTTTATGAATTTGAGGGTGAACCGATCTTATTTACATGTACAGATGATGTAAAAAATACGTATCTTTGTCTTTGTTCCGATATTCGTTATGAACAAAAATGGATTGTGGTTCAGTGTGGCATTCTGCAGCTAAAAGCCTTGATTGAAGAAGAAACAGACATTGCATCTGTATTTTTATCTGCGAAAAAGGCAGCTGTCATCTCTATGGATTTACAGGGAAAAGAATGCAGTTATATGACAGATATAAACTGCGTAGACAGGCTGGATTTACCAGAAGAAGGAATATCTGTAAGACGCGAAAAAATAAGACACGAAATGTATAGCAGCTGTTTAACTGATATTAGTTATTCTGCTGAAAAATCAGGAAATACTAGGAATGAATTTCAAATAAGTTCTGAAAATGAAATAAAGTATTGTAATTTCAGCCAAAGTAGTGTATGTTAATATTAGTTAGAAAACGAACGAGGATGTTCCAGAAGGAGCATCCTTGTTTTTTTTCATAAGATATGCATATATACATACGTATTTCTAAGGATTGGAAAGAAAGGAAATAAGAATGAGTGAATATTTCAATGTAGCAGATATTTTTGGTGAAAATGTGTTTAATGATTCTGTGATGCAGGCACGGCTGCCGAAAAAAGTTTACAAAAAAATGAGGGAAATTATTGAAAATGATGCAGAGTTAGACCTTGACACCGCTGATGTTGTTGCTCATGAAATGAAAGAATGGGCGATTGAGAAAGGTGCAACGCATTATTCGCACTGGTTTCAGCCGTTAACGGGAGTGACTGCTGAAAAACATGATTCCTTTATAGCAGCTCCGATGTCAACAGGCAAAGTACTGATGAGTTTTTCCGGCAAAGAACTGATCAAAGGAGAGCCGGATGCTTCCTCTTTCCCTTCCGGCGGATTACGGGCAACCTTTGAAGCAAGAGGATATACGGCATGGGACTGCACATCTCCGGCATTCGTACGCCAGGATGCTGCGGGAGCTATTCTCTGTATTCCGACGGCGTTTTGTTCTTATACCGGAGAGGCGCTGGACCAAAAAACTCCGCTGCTGCGTTCCATGGAAGCGATTAACGAGCAGTCAGTCAGGCTGATACGTCTGTTTGGCAATACAACTTCCAAAAAAGTAACCCCGTCTGTCGGACCTGAACAGGAATATTTTATTGTAGACAGAGAGAAATATCTGCAGAGAAAAGACCTGATTTTTACAGGGCGCACTTTATTCGGGGCAATGCCGCCAAAAGGTCAGGAAATGGATGACCATTATTTTGGAGCGATTCGTGAGCGCATTGCAGCATATATGAGGGATGTCAATAAAGAACTGTGGAAACTGGGTGTTTCTGCCAAAACACAGCATAATGAGGCTGCTCCGGCACAGCACGAACTGGCACCGATTTATGCAGAATGCAATATTGCAGTGGATGACAACCATTTGATTATGGAAACGCTCAAAAAAGTGGCAGGACGCCACGGACTGCAGTGCCTGCTCCATGAAAAGCCGTTTGCAGGTGTCAATGGTTCCGGCAAACATAATAACTGGTCGCTTGTAACGAATGACGGAATTAACCTGTTAGAGCCGGGCGTGACTCCGCATGAAAATATCCAGTTTTTGCTGATACTGACCTGTATTGTAAAAGCAGTGGATGAACATGCACAGCTGCTCCGTGCTTCAGCAGCCGACGTAGGCAATGACCACAGGCTGGGTGCAAACGAGGCACCGCCGGCAATTCTGTCCGTATTTTTAGGCGAGCAGCTGGAGGATGTATTTTCCCAGCTGATCAGTACAGGTATGGCGACGCATTCCATAAAAAGACAGATGTTAGAAACAGGAGTAAAAACACTGCCTGATTTCCGCAAAGATGCAACCGACCGCAACCGTACGTCACCGTTTGCATTTACAGGCAATAAATTTGAGTTCCGTATGGTGGGTTCCCAGGATTCTGTTGCACAGTCAAATGTTGTTTTGAATACAATTGTAGCAGAAGCCTTTGCAGAAGCCTGTGATGTATTAGAGCAGGCAGATGATTTTAATAAAGCAGTACATGACCTGATTAAACAGTATGCGGTAGAACATCAGAAAATCATATTTAATGGCAACGGCTACTCGGATGAATGGGTAGAAGAGGCTGCAAAACGGGGGCTGCCGAACATTAAATCTATGGTGGATGCAATTCCGGCATACACAGCAGATAAATCCATTGCTGTATTTGAAAAATTTAATGTATTTACCAGATCAGAATTAGAGTCGCGTGTGGAAATTGAATATGAGACTTATGCAAAAACGATTAACATAGAAGCAAAGGCAATGATTGATATTGCCAGCAAACAGATTATTCCGGCAGTTATCAAATATACAACCGTGCTGGCAGCTTCTATTAATGAGGTAAAAGCCGCCTGCGATGCAGATGTCAGTGTCCAGACTGAGCTGCTCAAAGAGGTATCCTGCCTGTTAGCAGAGACGAAAGCAGCATTAAAGAAACTGACCAGTGCCGATGCCGTCGGATCTAAAATGGAAGACGGCCGCGAGAGGGCAGTTTATTACCGGGATGTCATGAAAACGGCAATGGATGAGCTGCGCACACCGGTAGACCAGCTGGAGATGCTGGTGGATAAGGAGATGTGGCCGATGCCGTCGTATGGAGATCTGATTTTTGAAGTATAGTTTTACATAAATATTGAAAAAGCAGGGGACGGGTGTCTGCACCCTGGCTATGACGAAAAGTCTGTAAATACAGATCTTTTATGATAATGATGGGCGAAAAGCTTGAAAATGAGCTTTTCGCCCTTGTTTTATATATCAGCTGCAGATACAGAGCTTTCAATAGGGCTGTATCACTGGGGAATACGTTTGTCTGCCGGTTCAGTTTCCGGTAAGCGGAATTTAGCGATTCAGCCGCGTTGGCTGGGTATATCACCTTCATGACGGTTATGGAAAACGAATACCATTTTCGGAAAGAGAGGACGCAGACATGGCAAAAAATGTGACAACGATACAGGCCACACGCAACCGCTTCACGGCGGACCTGATCAGCAGCCGGAAAAACGGAAGGTGGCAGGAAATGCCCGTGTCAGCATCGACATGGAAGACCAGCTACGCCGCCCAATGCGATTATTATACCTCCTACATACAGAGCCGGGAGGATTGGGAATTTGTCGGGCTGTGTTCGGAAATGTAAACCGCTTAGTTGATACAAAGGGAATGAACAGAATATAGAAAAAACCGCTGAAATGATATGCTCCCCATATGGCAGACAATGGAAATATCCAAAAACTATCATATG
>CAJTVR010000100.1 GCA_910580075.1 uncultured Eubacterium sp.
TGCAGATCCAGCCGGACACCCATGTGTATGAGGGCGAATTGGAGCAAGCCCTGATCGACCATCTTCAGCATTTCCTGTTGGAACTTGGACGAGGCTTTTCATTCGTGGCGCGCCAAAAGCGGTTTACACTGGATGGGCAGGACTTTTTCATCGACCTGGTTTTTTATAATTATATTCTGAAATGCTTTGTCCTCATAGATTTGAAAATGGGCAAGCTGACCCATCAGGATTTGGGCCAGATGCAGATGTATGTGAATTATTACACTCGTGAGATGATGAATGACGGTGATACGCCGCCGATTGGCATTGTCCTTTGCGCGGACAAAGGAGATTCCATTGTAAAATACACGCTGCCGGAAGATAACCGCCAGATATTCGCGTCGAAGTATTTTACTTATCTGCCATCAGAAGAAGAATTGAAACGGGAGCTGAACCTGGACAGCTTTTATAAGCTGGAAGAATAATATGGGAGCCAGTAATAAAGTCTGCCCCGGCTGCGGCAGAAAAATGAAACAGCAGTTTATCGGCTTGCAGCATTGTAAATGCGGGATAAGCTGGAAAAAAGACATCGGGTTTTTTGAGCGCACCAGCGATATGGTCTTTGCGTTAGAACGCCGGACCATTGGAAAAAAGGTCAGACAGATTCCGGTAATCCGATATAAAAATGGTGAATAAAAAGAAACAGGCGGTCTGCGTATGCAGGCCGTTTTGTGATAGGGAGGGTTCCATCATGTGTCCCCGGCGAGATTACCCCGGAAGAAGCCAACCGGATGGGCGTGGAGTTTGTCTGGAACGCGGTTGCATAATTAGCACCCTTTTTGGAAATTATGGCTGCTCTTTCGGAGTTAGTCTGTCATATTGGACGGCAATCTCTCCAGTATTCAGGTTTTTCTTTTCTTTATAGAGCATGGTGTAACGTGGCTGCCCCGCTGCGTAATCCTTCTTTTCTTTCGGGAAGAAAGACCGGCAAAAGTATTTTTCACTGTCTTTGTATTCCGCAATAAAAATGTAAATATCGCTGTTTTTAAAAGGTGTCGATAGCAAATAATCGGCTTCGATTAACGAAAACTGATTTAATTTTGCGTTGTAGCGAAACACCAAACGGTTATCATCCAAGAGTTGTTCAATCAAAGCCAATGGTTCAAACCGGTTCTCAATTTGAGTCAGATAGCGGCTTTTCGTTAAAGTTTCATAGGTGGTGTTTCCATTTTACGATTTCATCAAACACAGAACCACGATTTTGTTTTGCTATCCGCAAATCTTTCAGCTTTCCAAGCCCCATCAGGTGATGAAAGTCCAATTTGGAAAAGCCAATCACTAACTCTACAGTTTTTCCCTTTCGGCCAATAATAATCCGATATTGTATCTCCAACAATTTTTCAAATGCTTTTGCACACTTTAGTAATTTATCCATAAATCCTCTCTGTACATAAAGAAAGCCGCCCTGCGATGCAAGGCGGCTTTGAGCATTTTCTTTCGGCTTTGCAGCCTGCTCCGGTTTGAGGTTACTGCACAACCCCTGCTGAAAGCTCTACATAACAAGGCATTCCGGTACGCTATTATGCTTCAACGCTTTGGCAGACACACGCCGTTGCCTACCTTGTACTATTATTATATGCAATTTTAGAAAATATGTCAATCCAGTTGAAAAATCATTATGTAAAAGATGCCTTAAGTTAATGATATGATACTAGGGTCAAAAGGGTATTTTTAACTAACTTTGGAAAGAACCATAATTATCTTGACATATATAGATTACCGATATATAATACAATAAATGTATAGATTGCCGATATATAACATCTGTTACCTTAGATTTTACATTATAACCACACTCCCGGAGCATCCTGCATGGAACGGCCACGTTCCGGCTAAATTAATCTGTAACCAGACTATACCGTATTTCAGCTGCTCTGTCAGTTCTGCGTCCGGGTAATCTATACTCATATACAGATACTTTAAAACAACAAAGGGAGGAAAACAAAATGTCTATTGACAAAAGTCTGATTTCTGGCAGCACTGCAACTTTAATTCTGCGGCTGTTAGAAGAAAAGGACATGTATGGCTACGAAATGATTGAAACTTTACGGCAGCGTTCCCAAAATATATTTGAACTGAAAGCCGGAACACTTTATCCTCTGCTGCATTCTTTAGAAAGCAAAGGTCTTTTAAACTCTTATGAATCTGCCTGCAGTGGAAAACTTCGCAAATATTACCAGATTACCAAAAACGGACGCCGCTTTTTGGATGAAAAAAAACAGGAATGGAAGATTTATGCCCAGGCTGTTGCCGATGTGCTATATTTTGTTAGTTGCAAAAAAATAATCAGCATTTAAATTTTTGGCTTATTATTTTGCCGGCAGTCTGTTTCGAAATCTATGTTTCTTAATGCATTGACTGCAGATGCAGGATTAAAAACACTGCAGACCCTGCTGAAAATTTAAACAGCCTTTAAAACCGAATCTATATCCGTTTTATTTAATGTTAAAATATAATAAAGGAGTAAACCCCTGTGAAAAACAAACACGAAAATAATTTTGAAACCAGTCATTATGATAGCAGCCGCGACACTGATAACTGCTTTGATAACCTTTCTGACAGCAGCCGCAATAATTTTTCTGATAACAGCTGCAGTAACGTTTCTGATAACAGCTGTGAAAACCATTCTGACAACTGCTGTAATAGCTTTTCTGATAACAGTTACATAGAAACACTTCTGGCACAGATTCGGGAAAAACGTGCAAAAGAATCCATTCGCCAGGAAATTGAAAATCATCTGGAAGAACAGCAGTCTTCTTATATTGCCATGGGCATGACCAGAGATTCTGCCATGCGAAAAGCTGTTGCAGATATGGGGGATCCGGTAGAAACCGGAGCTGCTCTGGACCGGATACACAGGCCGAGACCGGCTTTCGGCATGCTGGCAGTTATTGCTGTTTTATGCTTTACGGGAGTCCTGCTGCAGTATACAATGCTGCATTTTGGCGGCACGCTTCAGCAGGAGGCCTATTTTTTTAAAAAACAGTGTCTCTACGCTGCTGTAGGTTTTGTAATACTGTGTGCTGTCTATCTGACAGACTATACAAGAATTGCCAGATACAGCAGACAGCTGTGTGCAGGCATGCTGTTGTTTTTATTTTTTCAGGCAGCATATGGGACATCATATATCCACTCAAAACCTTACTGGCTGGCAGGGATCAAAATTTTTGGCATCGTGCTGTCTCCTTCCCTGTTTTTGTACCTTTATATACCGCTGTACTGTGCCGTACTGTACTCTTATCGGAACTGCCAGAAAAAAGACCTGTTGAAAATACTGCTATATACCATACTGCCAGTCTGTATTTCCTGTCGGATCTCTTATCTGCATGTTACACTGAATCTGACAGTCATTCTGCTTTTGCTGTCTGCTGCTGCCGTTAAAAAAGGCTGGTTTCATACAGCTAAGGGAAGATTCTTCCATAAAGGTGCTATTCTTATTCCGGCTGGCATGCTGGCTTTCCTGATACCTGTATTCCCGCTCGCCGCATACCAGTCAGAGCGGATAAAAGCATGGCTCATTCCTGGATATAATCAAAACGGTGCCGGATATAGTTATCATGTGATCCGTGATATTTTAAGCGGCAGCCGTCTGATTGGGAAGAGCAGGACAATGACTGCTGTCGGATTTCTGCCGGATTGTCCGTCTGATTATATACTGACTTATATTATCGGAAATTTCGGAGTGTTTGCCGCTGCGGCGCTTGTTATACTGATTGCCATGCTTGCTGCAAAACTGCTGCATATTTCTATTCATCAGAAAAACCAGCTTGGAATGATTATGGGACTTGGATGCAGTCTTGTCTTTTCTCTTCAGGCTGCTGAATATATTTTAGTAAATCTGTCGCTGCTGCCGGCAGCCGGCCTTTATTTTCCGCTGATTTCCTTTGGCGGCAGCGGTATGGTGCAGATCTGCATTCTTCTCGGTATTCTGCTGAGTATCTACCGTTATGAGAATGTCGTTTCAGAACCAGGGCAAAACCAGCCTGTTAAAACTATTACAAAATTATTATAAAAAAGGTACAGATACACATTATTTTGTAACAATTTGTACAAAAATGAAAGGATTTCATTATGAGGCTAACATATCTTTTCGAACTTGCCGAAAAATATCTTAAACTAGGACTGACTGCAGCAGGATTGATGGCGGTATGCGTCTGTACCGGTTATCTGATTTACCGGAAAATTTTACACGGCAAGGCAGGTTTCCCATTGAAAAAGCTGGCAGCTGCGGCTGTCATCCTATGTTATCTGACCGTAGTGCTCGGCGCTACACTGATAGAGCGAAACAGCGTATGGTCTGGCAGACAGGTTTCACTTCTCCCGTTTCTGTCTTACAGTGAAGCGTGGAACAGTTTTTCTATGCAGGCGTGGCGGAATATTATTTTAAATATCTGCATGTTCATACCTCTGGGATTCCTGCTGCCGTTTTACGGCAGATACTGGCAGAAAGCTTTCCGGACTTATCTGACGGGGCTTGCTTTTACACTTTTCATTGAACTTGTGCAGCTTATTTTCAGTCTCGGTATTTTTGAACTGGATGATTTATTTAATAACCTGCTTGGGACTATGACAGGATACGGTTTTTACCGTCTTTTCTGTCTGGCTTCTAAAAAAAACAGGCCGGACCGTAAAACACTGCTTAGAACGGCGCTGTATCAGCTTCCTCTTATACTGGCTGCCGTAATGTTTCTTACGATTTTTACGGTATACAGACTTCAGGAATTTGGCAATCTGCAGTTCTGTTATATCAGCAGGGCAGACATGTCTTCCACAGAGCTTACGCTCCAGACGGATTTATCCGCCCAGACACCGGAAGTACCTGTATACCGGATGTCTGTAGCAGATGAATCACAGACACATGCACTGGCTCAGGAACTTTTTGAAAGACTTGGCACACAGGCTGATGATTCACAGACAGATCTTTATGATAATACGGCTGTTTACTGGAATTCTGGCAGAATGTACAGTGTCTGGATTGATTATGCCGGATGCCCGCTGAGTTTTACAGATTTTAACATGTTTACGGATCAGGAAGAAGACGGCATTACACAGCAGGAAGGCTGCAGCAGGGAAGAAATACTGGAAGCATTAAAACCGTTCGGCATTGAAGTACCGCAAAGCGCACAGTTCAGGGACGAGGGAAACGGCAGATATGTATTTGAAGCAGATGAACCCGCACAGGACAGTCTGTGTCAGGGAACACTTTCATGTACTTATTTTTCAAATGGAAAAATTTACTCTTTTGAAAACAATATCCTTACATATAAAAAGTACCGTGACTGTACGGTTATTTCGGAACAGGATGCCTTTAAAAAGCTCAAAGAAGGCAGATTCCGCGCAGATTATTTTCCGGACGGACTCACATCCATAGAAGTATTATCCGTAAAGCTGCAGTATGCTGCGGATTCAAAAGGATTTTACCAGCCTGTTTATGCATTTACTGCCAACGTCAGCGGTAAAAAATCCGAAATTCTTATACCTGCGCTTTCGTAATACTGGATTTATACAGCGAATTCTGCACGATTTTGTCACTAAACCTGTTATTTTTATCATTTCAGCCGATAGTACTTTATCTGCCAGCCCTTTTATGCTATGATATCAGCAGCCATAATCTGAACGTTAAGAAAGGGTGAATACTGTGAAGATTGCAAAAAGAGTTGTGACAGGGTTAATCGGAACCATTACATTAACATCATTAATTCTATATGCCATAAACATTCATCACACACAGCAGGCGGCTTCCGCTTTAAAATCGAGCGCAAATGCAGAGGACGCAGATACTGTCAGTGATGACAGCTACGATGATCTCTCTATTGATTTCAGCGAACGGCAGCTGGTATACCAGTCACAGGATGCCTCAGAAGGTGCAGAAGGCTCCAAAGCGCCTGACGGCCAGAATCAGACAAAGCAAAACAATGCTGATGCCGGCATTCAGACAGATGCCGGCCGCGGTGACTCTTCCAGTCCGGACAGCAGTACAGGCGGTTCCCGGCAGGACAGCAGCCTGTCCGGTGCAGATCATTCCGGCCTCCAGTCTGGTAAAGACAAAGACGGCACTCCGGATGGACAAGCCTCGCCGGACAGTGAAAAGGCTGATGGACAGACTGATGACGATGATGACAGCGGGACAGTGACGATAAAAATAAATCTGACCGAATCAAAACCTCAAAAAACAGGCGCAAAACAATCCATTACTGCTAAAACGGACTCTGCTAAAACAAATACCGCTAAAACAGATACTGATAAGGCAGATACGAAAAAAACAGATGCAAAGAAGTCTGATGCAAAACAATCTGAAAAAACGGCTGACAAAAAAACTGATTCTGCCAAAACGAACTCAAAGCAGTCCGGTACAGCTAAAACAAATACTTCAAATGCCGGAAAAAAGGATACTGATGACACGCGCTATACATTTCAGACTGTTACCGAAGAATATTTTTCGGATGCGCTGTTTATCGGTGATTCCAGGACGGTCGGCATGCAGCAGAGCAATCTGCTGCCCGGCGCTGTATTCTATGCAAAAACCGGCATTGGCATAGGAGATATTCTGACCGAGCGTATTGTAAATGAAAACGGATACATGATTTCTGTAAAAGACGCCCTGAGCCGGCATTCTTTTGGAAAAGTTTATATTATGATTGGTATCAACGATATGTCCATGGGTGATACGCAGTGGTTTAAAGAAAAGTATACAGAAATCCTGAATACAGTACGGCGTACCCAGCCGGATGCCATTATTTATATTCAGGGAAATATCCCTATGAGTTATGGAACCCAGGACCTTCATGGTTCCCTGAACAACCTGAATCTCAGGCAGCGGGACGAAGCATCAAAGGCACTGGCTGATTCTAAAACTATTTTTTATCTGGATGTGAATACACTTTATGCAGACGCAAACGGCCATCTGGCATCTATGTATACCACAGACGGACTTCATATCAAGTCAAATTACTATCCGCTGTGGACTGACTATCTAAAACACCGTGCCATTGTCCGTTAAACCGCAAGAGGTCTGTGTGAAGTCTTCTATGTACACCTGAAGGCATCTGCTTATGGCTGTAGACAATGCGGCAGAACCCTTTTTACACACCTGAAGTCATCTTCTGCCTGTGACTGCGGTCAGTCTGGCTGAAGATGCCGTCAGCAATTCTAAAGAAAGCAGGAATATCTAATGAAATATACTACGGTCATCTTTGACCTGGACGGTACTTTGTTAAATACACTGGAAGATTTAATGGATGCAGTTAATTATGCATTACATGAATACGGCTATCCGAAACGGACTCTGGATGAAATACGCACCTTTGTCGGAAATGGAGCCGGGATATTAGTAAAACGCGCTCTGCCGGACGGAGAATCCAATCCGGATTTTGAAGAAATACTGTCTGTATTCCGCAAATACTATACGGCTCACTGCGAAATCAAAACGCATGTTTATGAAGGTATCCTGCAGCTGCTTCAGCTGCTGCAGAATGACGGCTTAAAACTTGCAATTGTATCAAATAAACCGGACAGCGCCGTTAAAGAACTGAACCAGTCCTATTTCAGCAGCTGTGTCCAGGCAGCTGTCGGTGAAAAAGAAGGTATCCGCCGCAAACCTGCGCCGGATATGGTTCAAAACGCTCTGGCGGAATTAAACAGTTTACAGGCAGAAACCGTCTATGTGGGAGATTCTGAAGTGGATATCCAGACTGCTGCAAATGCAGGATTGGACTGCATCTCTGTTTCCTGGGGATTTCGCGATACAGATTTTCTGCGCAGCCATGGAGCTTCAGTAATCGCAGATACGCCGCAGCAGGTATATGAAATCATTCATTCTGGTACCGCATGCAGTTCACAAAACGCATCTGTCTAAACGGTTTCACAGGGAATCTCCATTACAGGCAGTACCTGCTGTATCGATGCATAACTGGTAATTCCATACCCGCTGTGCAAAAAAAGCTCCCGCTGTACGGGCGTCATTGTGCGGAACAGGCTTAAAAGGCTCTGCTCCTGTTCCACAGTGGGCAGTGTAAACGTATCCTGCAGCGCAGGCGTGACGCATAAAATATAATCTGCTGAAACCTGAAAATAAATTGCCATTTTACGTACCATGGCAGCGTCCGGACATCGGCGTCCCGTAATATAATTTCCCAGACAGTCGGCAGAAATAAACAAATCCCCCGCTATATCCTGCCGGCTTTTCGGGTGTCTTTTTACCAAATACCGGATTCTTTCTGCAATTGACATAGTACCTTCCCTTTCTGGCGCATGTATTGAAACTAACGATTTGATTCAATACAGCATACCGCATCAAACGATAATTGTCAAATCCATCCTCCGTCAAATTTAATCACCTGTCCTGTAAGATAATCATTACCTGACAGCAGATGCCACGCAAACTCTGCCGCTTCCTGAGGCTGTCCGAACCTTCCGGCCGGGATTTCCTCTTCCAGCTGCCTGCGTTCCTGTATGCTGAAACAGTCATTCATGCGCGTGTCAATGCATCCGCATGCCAGCGCATTTACCTGGATATTGCTTGGCGCAAGCTCTTTTGCCAGTGCTTTTGTCAATGCATTGACTCCCCCTTTGGATGCCGAATACGCTGCTTCGCAGGAAGCTCCTGTTTCACCCCATACCGAAGAGATATTCAGTATTTTACCACACTTTTTCTGCACCATATAAGGCACTGCCAGCTTGCAGCAGTAAAAAACCGACGAAAGATTAACATCCAGTATACGATGCCACTCTTCGGCATCTAAATCGCTCAGCAGTCCGATATGAGAAATGCCCGCATTGTTAATCAGCATATCAGCTCCGCCAAAGCATTTTTTTACTTTTGAAAACATTTCGCAGACCTCCTGATAACTGCCGATATCGCCCGCCAGCGGAAGCACTGTGATCCCATATGTGCTTTTCAGTTCTCTGCACAGCTGTTCTAAAATATCCACGCTTGTCCTGCAATTCAGCGCCAGATTACACCCCTTTGAAGCTAATTTGTACGCTATAGCCTTTCCGATTCCATGTGATGCACCTGATATAAATGCTGTCCGCATAACAGTAAATTCCTCCTTCTTTCATATGGCCAAAGCATACCATACTTATTCTGTGCTTACAAGCCGGCTGTTATTCTGCTGGTTACATGCTGGCTGTTATCCTCAGTTTTCATGCCGCTTCTTCTCTCCTTCATCTTCATCACATAATTCTCCCTGCTTCTTTCTGATGCCTGTGCCTGTCTGCGCAGATTTAGAACGCATCCGGGTTCCGCAAAATCTGCTATAAAAACGCAGTCCATGTACGCTGTTATGGACTGCGTTTGCGAAGCATTTTCAATGTGGTACATTATCATCTGTACAGTATAGTAAAAAATCCTGTTCCATAATCTCTTCTATGCTTTTATCCATATCCAGCTGCCTGCTCCAGCAGAATATGTTTTTTCCAAGTGTATATAATAAGTTTGCTTCCTGTATATTTCCGCGTTTCATTCTAAGAATAGACAGCTGCAGTATCAGTTCCGGCATAGCATAAATAACACCTGTGCCACAGCACCTTTTTAGTCCCTGCATAAGTACTCGGTACGCTTCTTCATAATAGCCGGTCTGTCGAAGTGCATTTCCCATATTACAGCTTATGACAGGCATCAGCATATTGTAATTTTCAGGGCTGCTTTGAATCCCATGGTATAATTCATCCCAGATCTGGTAAGACAAATCCCAGAGTCCTAATTCAAAATAGTTTACAGCTACATTATTCAGTATTTTAATGTCCATTTCTTTATCTGCTGACAGCAGAAGCTGATAATCAAACATAGTTACCCCCTCTCCTTTATAAATGCTTCATATACATTATTGTAGTATAGTTTTAGCGAATCAAAAAGTGTCAAGTCGGCCCCTTTTAGCGTCAATTTGTACGTTTCGTGTTATAAGGCTCTAAAAAGCAGCATACAGCATCCGGCTTTTTATGAAATAAGAAGGTGTTTGAAAAATAACTGCTGTACAATCTTTTAAATATAATTTCAAAGCGTAAGAGCAAAGAGTCCGGCTGATTCTAATATCCTGCTTCAGGTGTGCGGCTGCAGACGGGCCCGTGTCACAGACTTAAACAGAATATTTTCAGACAAAGAAAACAAGTGAAGAAAAGCGTTTTTAAATTGATTCATACAGTCAGAAATATGCTGTCAAGTATTGAAAATTAACAAAAATTTTATTGAAGTATTCTCCTAAATGAGGTAAAATAAATAAAAAAGCTGCAGTCTGAATTTGAAACTGGCAATGATTTCGAAAGGAGGGGGAACAGTTATGGATGTACAAACGATTTATCTGGCATGTATTACCGGCGGGATTCTGCTTCTTCTGTCATCCATTGTTTTTAGCGCTGCCGGTGATTTTTTTGATTTTGGAGACATTGATCTGTTCAGTGTGGATATTGGTGATTTTGATATAGATATCCTCCCGGTTTCTATGAAGTCACTGTGTCTGGCGGCAACAGTATTTGGCAGTGTCAGCATGCTTCTTATCGGGCAGCCAGCGTCTCTGCGGCATGTGATTGCCGGTGTGTGCGCCTATGCGGGAGCTTTTATAGTGCAAAATATTACGGGATTTTTAAAAAACCACCAGTCGGAAGCTGACACAATCGAAAGCATATGCAGCCGCAATTATATAGTGAATATTACCATTCCGGAAAACGGTTATGGTTCCGTAGCAAGTTCGGAACAGAACTGTTCGGTGATTACAATGACAGCCAGAACCATAGACGGCAGTGCAATTCCGGCAGGCACACGGGTTCAGATTGTCAGTATTACAGATCATGTGGCCAATGTGATGAAGGCGGCAGAAGCTGTTATGAATCAGTAAAGGGCAGTATCAGGACAGAGGGAGGATAAAAATATGTTAGAAGAATTATTACCTATAATTGCGATTCCGATAGTAGTTATTTTAGTTCTGATTGCAATTTTTTCTATGTGGAAGAAAGTGCCTCAGGACAAGGCCGGAGTTATCACTGGATTAAAACGAAGGGTCATTACCGGCGGGGGCGGACTGGTGATACCTGGTGTAGAGCGGATTGATTATATTTCATTAGGAAATATGCCGCTGCGTGTGGATACAAAAGGCAGCCTGTCATCTCAGGGCGTTCCAATTTCTGTCAGCACCACCGCAGTTATCAAAGTACGTAATTCACCAGACGCGATTCTGACAGCAATAGAGCAGTTTACAGGAAAAAATGAGCAGGAAATTATAAAAAATATTATGTCTACAGCAACTGCAGTGCTCGAAGGCAAGCTGCGTGAAATTATTGCTACGATGACGGTAGAAGACCTGTACCAGAAAAGGGAGGCATTTTCCAGCCAGGTACAGGAAGTAGTAGGAACAGAACTCGGCAATATGGGTCTGGAAGTCAAGAACTTTACCATTACAGATATATCAGATGAAAACGGCTATATCGAAGCGCTTGGCGAAGGCATGATTGCCCAGAGAAAGAAAGACGCGGAAATCCAGAAATCCGAGGCTAAACGGGAACAGGATGAACGTACTTCAGAAAACATTAAAATCGGCGAGCAGGCAAAGCTGGAAGCTGCTACAGCCATTAAACAGGCGGAGAAAGAAAAGCAGGTTGCAGAAGCCCGTTATCAGAAAGAAATCAGTACGGCAAATGCAGAAGCAGAGCTTGCACATGACATCCAGCGCAAAAAGACCCAGAAAGAAGTCATTCAGGCTGAAATGGATGCAGAGCTGATTCGCCAGCAGAGACAGAAAGATATTACAGAGGCTCAGATTCAGGTTCAGATTACCCAGGCGCAGAAAAATACAGAACTGGCAGAACAGCGGGCACTGGAAAAAGAAAAGCAGCTGCTTTCTGAAGTTGTAAAACCGGCAGAGGCCGGAAGAAAGAAACAGGAGCAGGAATCAGAAGCAGATAAATACGCTGAAATTAAAAAGGCTGAAGCCGAGGCCGAGAAAAAGAAAATAGATGCACTTGCTGAAGCCGAGGCAATCCGTGCAAGGGCGCTTGCCGAGGCCGAAGCCATTGGAGCCAGGGCAAAAGCCGAAGCCGAAGCAATCGCTAAAAAGGGAACTGCCGAAGCCGAAGCAAAGAAAGCATCTCTGTTAGCCGAAGCTGAAGGTTTGGAGCGCAAGGCCGAAGCCATGCAGAAATTAAACAGTGCCGGTGTGATCCAGATGGTTATCGACAAACTTCCTGAAATGGCAAGTGCAGTAGCCCAGCCGCTTACAGCCATTGACAAAATTTCGATTATCGACAGCGGCAGCGGAGAATCCGGCGTATCACAGATGGGTAATTATGTGCCGGTGCTTCTGGCAAAGACGATGGAAACGGTGAAGCAGACGACAGGATTTGACATGCTTGATGCCATGAACGCAAATACAATCCAGGCTCAGACGGACAGGAACATCAAAATAGAAAAATCAATGACAGAAGAGAAATCGAAATAGCAGACATACAGACAGAAACCCCTGCATACAATGTAACAACAAGGATTGCAGGGGTTTCTTTTGAAAAGTTATATTGAAGAGCGAGCAGTTGAAATCGCAAATTATATTATACAGAATAATGCCACGGTTCGACAGGCAGCAAAAAAATATGGCATTAGCAAATCGACTGTACATAAGGACTGTACCGAGCGTTTAGCACAGGTCAATCCGACATTAGCCGCTGACGTCAGAAAGGTTTTAGATGTGAATAAATCGGAGCGCCATATACGCGGCGGACTTGCTACAAAAGAAAAATATCTTCATTTGGAGTACAGATAAAAGGTAATACATACGAAGAGAAAGATGAGCCCGGGGCATATTAGACTGACAGACAGGCCTGGTCATTTTATATGGCAGATTGTCAGTATATTCAGTGCCATAACAGCGCTCAGGCTGTGACAATGATACAAGAGGGATGAAACATGGATGACACCAGAAAAGAGGAACAGAGTATTTCCATTAACGATATGGAATACCTGCCAGTGACAAAAAGCGTCAAAGAAAGCCTGCGGGTCCAGAAAACAGAATACATCCGCCAGCAGATGCGCAAGCGCCAGGAATATGAGGAGTCTGTAATGACGCAGCTGCTGCAGGAACAGCGCGTGATCGACGGTCTGCAGAAAAAAATCAATGAAAATCTGGAACAGACGGAGGCATCCAGCAAATATAATCAGGAATTTAAGGAAAGCATAAATGCACAGATTTATGCCTTGCATGGAATTTCTTCAGATAAACTGGAAGGCATGCGGGAATATAAAAAAGCTTATTATCAGGGCAGCGCTTTTGCACTCTTTCTGCTGTCCGTGGCAATGATTCTTTTATGCGGCATGCTGCATGGTTTTGATTCGGAAATCTGTGTGTTTATGCTGGCATATACCGGGCTTGAAGGCGCGCTTTTAGCCCAGGAAAAGAAGCGGTGGAAAATTGTGGACTGGCTGTGCAGGCTGATGTATCTGTTTATGTTTCCGGTTATGATGATGATGTTTGTCTGTTATGAACTGCGTTATCCGTGGTATGGGTTTTTTATGCCGTATGCAGCGGCCGGAGGAACCGGAATACTGGTATTTGCAGTGATTTCTTACTTTTTGTATAACCCATACCGGAGTGTCAGAAAGAATGTACGAAATGCAAACGTACAAATCGGAGTTATCGAAAAAACGGCTAGAAAAGAAGTGCGCAGAAACCAGAAACTTCATGCAAAAGAAGAAAAGAAAGCTGACAGACAGGCAGCAAAGGAGGACAGGCTTCAGGAAAAACTTGTCCGCAGAACCAGACGCAGAGATTCCTGGAAACAGTTTTTAGTGAAAATCAGAACCAGGACAGCAGACCTGTTTCATTTTCAAAAGCATCCTGACAAGACGGAGCCTGAAGCTGTTACAGAAGAAACCACAGACCAGTCAGAGAATGCGGTAGAAAATACTGACTGTACAGAATGCCATTAATGAAAGTGCTGACCGGCTGTTCCCGTTGCGTGTATGATGAGAAGATACGCCGGACACGGAACCTGGCTATAGAGAGTCTCTGCCAATGACTTGCGGCTTTAGGACAAATGAAAATAGCGGAATAATATCGTTTACAGCCAGCAGCAGATACAGCTGTGAAAATTATTAACTGTGAGACTTTCTGCCTGGCAGATTTTGTTATTTTACCTAAACAAGAGATAATGTAATTTTGGCTTGTGTTTCTGAAGGGGCTATTTTATAATGTATAGCAAAGCCGCAGTAATGTCATAATGAAAGAAAAACATTTTAGTCTGCGGCACATAAAAATATCAAAAGCGGGCTGTACAGGAACATATGAGAGAGGAGAAAACGATGAGTCAGGAAAAGGTCATTGTTCTGGATTTCGGAGGACAATACAATCAATTGATTGCGAGACGTGTGCGGGAATGTAATGTTTACTGTGAAGTGCATCCATATTATATATCTTTGGAAAAAATCAAAGAAATGAATCCCAAAGGAATTATTTTTACCGGCGGGCCAAACAGTGTATATCTGGAGGAATCTCCCGTCTGCAGCAGGGAAATATTTGAACTGGGGATACCGGTTCTCGGCATCTGTTATGGTTCCCAGCTGATGGCACATCTGCTGGGCGGAAGCGTTAAGACTGCTCCGGTCAGCGAATACGGCAAGGCAGAGGTGACCTTAGATACATCAAAAAATTTGTTTGAGGGAGTCCTGACTGATACAGTCTGCTGGATGAGCCACACAGATTATATTGAAACACCTCCTGCAGGATTCCAGGTTACCGGTCATACATCATCCTGTCCGGTGGCGGCAATGGAATGCGCTGAAAGGAAACTGTATGCGGTGCAGTTTCATCCAGAAGTGGTACATACCACAGAAGGACAGAAAATGCTTTCGAATTTTGTTTACAAAATCTGTGGCTGTGCCGGAGACTGGAAAATGGACTCTTTTGTAGAAAAAACAATTCATGAAATCCGTGAAAAAGTCGGAAACGGCAGGGTGCTTTGTGCTTTATCAGGCGGTGTCGATTCCTCTGTAGCAGCAGTAATGCTGGCAAAAGCAGTCGGTAAACAGCTTACATGTGTGTTCGTAGATCATGGTCTTCTTCGAAAAAATGAAGGTGACGAGGTAGAAGCAGTTTTCGGACCGGACGGGCCTTACGATTTGAATTTTATCCGCGTTAATGCCCAGGAACGTTTTTACAAAAAACTGAAAGGCGTCGAAGAACCGGAAAAGAAAAGAAAGATCATAGGTGAAGAGTTTATCCGTGTATTTGAGGAAGAAGCAAAAAAGATCGGCGCTGTAGATTATCTTGTACAGGGAACAATCTATCCGGATGTTATCGAATCGGGACTTGGAAAGTCGGCAACCATTAAGTCTCATCACAACGTAGGAGGACTTCCTGACTATGTAGATTTTAAAGAAATTATAGAACCTCTGCGTCTTTTATTTAAAGATGAAGTACGCAGGGCCGGAACTGAACTGGGTATACCAGAGCATCTCGTAAACCGCCAGCCGTTCCCGGGGCCAGGGCTTGGCATACGTATTATTGGCGAAGTGACAGAAGAAAAGGTTAAAATTGTTCAGGATGCAGATGCAATTTACCGGGAAGAAATTGCTTCCGCTGGTCTGGCAGCACACATCAGCCAGTATTTTGCAGCACTGACCAATATGCGCTCCGTTGGCGTAATGGGTGATGGCAGAACATATGATTATGCGGTGGCACTGCGTGCGGTGACGACAACGGATTTTATGACGGCAGAGTGTGCGGATATTCCGTTTGAAGTGCTGCAAAAGGTGATGAACCGGATTGTGAATGAGGTGAAAGGGGTTAACAGGGTGGTTTATGATTTGACGAGTAAGCCGCCAGGGACGATTGAGTTCGAGTGATGAAATAGGTGTTAAGAACCTAGTATTTATGCGGGTTACAAGCAAATTTGTTTAGGAACTGGCAACGATTTGGCAACATTTCGGGTATTACTCTTTAGATAAAAGAATACTTCAATAATAGAAAAACCTTACTGATTTTCAGATATGACAACTGAAAATTGGTAAGGTTTTTGCGTTCATTTTTTCTTCTTGCGCTTTGCTTCTTTTTTGTCTGTACTTTCT
>CAJTVR010000101.1 GCA_910580075.1 uncultured Eubacterium sp.
CTGCATAAAGCATGAAATAACGTCAGGGCATCAGGCACCGGTCCGTCCGCTGCCACAGTCTGGAAGCAGAAAATTTAGAAGTTCTTACTGTTTGCAGGCGGAACAGAAAAAGGAAAAAGTGTCTCCGCCCCGGCGTCCGGGTAACCTATACCTATCGGGGAATTCAGCACCGGTCCGTCCGCTGCCACAGATTAAAAGCAGAAAATTTAGAAGTTCTTACTGTTCGAAGGCGGAACAAAAAAGGAAAAAGTATCTCTTCCCAGCGTCCGGTTAATCTATAGACTGGAAGCATGCGGAGAATAATGGTTTATGCTTAATGCTCTTCCAGAAACCGGACATGCCTGTCTTAATTTTAACACTGAACTGTCCTGATTGTACCTATGCTGTTTCCTGCAGCAGTTACAGTAAATAATTATTTTCACGGTTTGCAATCTGCAGCCCCGCTAATTTATAGGATGCATATCCGCCCACAACAAGCGGTTCTGACTTGCAGATTTCTTCTGCTTCTTCACGGCTGTCTGTTTTCAGTATATACATTCCTGCCATTCCCGGATACCCTTTAAAAACACCGCAGATTTCCAGCTTTCCTTCATCGTCCAGCTTTCTTATGTTCTCAACGTGGTCGATGACTGTCTGTTTTGTCATTTTATTATAGGTCTTGCTTTTTTGAATGATCATCATGTACATTAATTTTTCCATTCGTTTTTCTCCTATGCATCTGATTGTTTCTGCCAGAATCACAGACTGCCCGGACGCCGGAACCGAAATCCGGCGTCTGGATAATCTATGCTGCCAGACGTCTTTAAATTATCTTAAAACGGAATCTTTTTCCCTTCCAGACGCCACTGCCTGAACTCTGCCGAAGCTGAGAGCAGCAGATCCGAAGATGAATTAAGTGCTGTCTCCACAGAATCCTGAATAACACCGATAATAAACCCTACTGCCACAACCTGCATGGAAACCGTATCCGGGATGCCAAACAAAGAACATGCCATCGGAATCAGCAGCAGGGAACCTCCTGCCACGCCGGAAGCCCCGCATGCGGCCAGAGCTGACAGAAGGCTTAAGACAATTGCAGTCGGAATGTCCACCGCAATGCCAAGTGTATGTACGGTAGCCATTGTCATAACGGTAATGGTAATAGCAGCCCCGTCCATATTAATGGTAGCCCCGAGCGGAATTGTGACAGAATAAGTATCCTTATCCAGCCCCATTTCCTCACAAATCTTCATATTAACCGGAATATTTGCTGCAGAACTTCTTGTAAAAAATGCGGTAATGGCACTCTGTTTCAGACATTTGAAAATGAGCGGAAACGGATTTTTGCGGATACACCAGTAAACAAGAAGCGGATTTGTGACAAAATAAATTCCCAGCATACAGCCGACCAGCAAAATAAGAAGTTTTCCATATACCGTAAACGTTTCTAACCCGCTTGTAGTTACGCTTGTATAAACAAGTCCAAGGATTCCAAAAGGTGCCAGATTGATAATGGATGCAACGACTCTGGAAATGCATTTGGAAATATCCGCCAGCATAGATTTTGTAGTGTCTTTCGCTCCGCGGAATGCTACGCCGAAAAGCACCGCCCAGGAAAGAATGCCTACATAGTTTGCATTCGTCAGTGCAGATACCGGATTAGCCACAACATTCATTAAAAGTGTTTTTAACACTTCCGCTATTCCCTGCGGTGCGGCAGTCGCTGTATCAGCCGCTTCTTTAAGTACCATTTCGACTGGAAAAATCATGCTTGCAAAGACAGCAATGACAGACGCAAGCACAGTGCTGAACATATACAGAATGATTACAGTGCGGATCGTACCGCCATGGGACTTTCCTGCATTGCTTAAAGAACTGATTACCAGAAAAAATACGAGCAGCGGTGCGACCGCTTTCAGCGCCCCTACAAATACATCACCCAGAATTCCGATTGCCGAAGCTTCCGGCACAGCCAGTGCCAGTCCGGCACCGATGAGAAGTCCTGCGATAATCCGTTTCACAAGGCTTATCTTTGTCCATTTTTCCCACATGTTTTTCATATTCAACATTCCTTTCTCATGTGTTTTTCTTAAATCATGGTTTTACTGAAAGCATCTGCCAGCTTTCAGCATATGTCTGCCAGTCTCCGTCATTCTATAATAGCGGGGAGCAGATGTCAATAAACAATTCTTAGTTTCTTTCATAATTACAGTCCTGTTTTCACGGGCTTTTCAATGATCCAGTCCCATTGAGCGAAGCTGCAGACTGCTCTTTGGGCGGCTGCAGAATGTATGAATGCCCCGAGAGGTATGAATTACCCGATAGGTAGGGATTCCCGAACGCCAGGCAGAGAACTGTTTTCCTTTTTCTGTGACTCCGAAGAACAGTTAGAACTTCTTAATTTTCTGCCTGGTACCCAGGATTTGGGGCTCACTGCCTGCTGCTGCCAGAAACCTGGAAGCCCCAAAAGGTGCCTGCCAGTGCCGCTGCATAAAGCATGAAATAACGTCAGGGCATCAGGCACCGGTCCGTCCTCTGCCACAGTCTGGAAGCAGAAAATTTAGAAGTTCTTACTGTTCGAAGGCGGAACAGAAAAAGGAAAAAGTGTCTCCGTCCCGGCGTCCGGGTAACCTATACCTATCGGGGAATTCATACCTATCGGGGAATTCAGCACCAGTCCGTCCGCCGCCTCAGTCTGGAAACAGAAAATTTAGAAGTCTCACTGTTTGCAGGCGGATCAGAAAAAGGAAAAAGTATCTCCGCCTGGCGTTTGGGAATCCTATATTTATAACGCGCAGACAAAACACTTCCTTGAAAACAGCTGTTTTATATGGTACACTGGGAATCAGTAGGTGATTGAAATAAAAGGAGAAAAGCAGCATGCACATAGAACATATTGCACTATATGTAAAAGACCTGGAACGGTCAAAAGCTTTTTTTGAAACATATTTTCATGCAGAGTCCGGCGACGGATATTATAATCCAAATACGGGTTTTCACTCTTATTTTCTAACATTTACAGATGGCGCAAGGCTGGAAATCATGAACAGGCAGGATGCGAAGGATGCTTCAAAAGAACTGGTTCAGACAGGGTATATTCATATGGCATTCAGCGTGGGAAGCAGGGAAAGTGTAGATACCCTGACAAACCGGCTGAAAGAAGACGGATACTCTGTGGTGAGCGGCCCGCGTACGACCGGAGACGGGTATTATGAAAGCTGTATTCTTGACCTGGAAGGAAATCAGATTGAAATTACAGTATAAATTTTGAGCAGACAAATCCCCGCAGCCGGAAAAACCAGCTGCAGGGATTGATCTTTTGATATTTTCAGCGCTTCAGCAGCATTTCACTGCAGAATTTCCCCATAGATGTTTTGAGCAGCACCCATGCAGCCAGCACCAGTACGAGAGAAAATACTGCCAGCATCTGCGGGCTGACCAGCAGCAGTCCGCTAAACTGACCGGCAAGCAGGAAAATCAGCGGAAGGATCAGAAATACCGCACGCTGCTGTGCTTCCATTACATTCTGCGCCCTGGCAGAGCTGCGCACAATCAGAGTAATAGCAGTCAGCGAAATGGCCGGAGCCATGATAAACATAACAAAAATCCAGCTGATGCCAGGCAGTATCACGCTGCCCGTAAGCAGATAGATTTCGGTGCCAAGCACGATAGCCATGGCAGAGAATGAAATTCCAGCCACAAGCATACTCATCAGAAAAGATGCCAGCACTTTTGCGCAAAAAATCTGTTTTAAGGACAGCGGACAGTACAGCAGTGTTTCCAGTGTGCTTTGTACCCGTTCTCCTACAAAAGAACTCGATGCCATTACGGAAGATGCCATAATGGGAATAATCAGGAAAAACATAGGCAGTATATGATTCAGCAGAAGCGTAATCATAAGTTCTTCCATTTCCATATTTAAAGCAGTATCCGGCATCAGATCGATCATTGCCTGTAAATCTGCTGATTCCTCTGGCAGAAAATAAAAAGTCATCAAAAAGACAGACGGCAGAACAAGCGTCAGTACCAGCGGTACAATCAGTATTGTAATAAACAGCTGTCTGTCTGCGGTAATTTCTTTCATATCTTTTTTTATAATGGCTGTAATCTCCCGGTTCATTTCTGTTTTTCCCTCCGTTCGGATGTCAGTGAAAAATAAATATCTTCCAGTGCAGGACGTTCAGCGGATACATGATAAATGCTGCCGCCGTTTTCCATAATTTGTTTTACAATATCAGGAACCGCATCTTCGGATGCTGCCATAAGCTCATAGTCATGGATTTGCGGCTGACGGATATTTTGTACGGTGTCATTCCGGCACTGTCCCGTCCTTTTGGAACTGTCTGGCTGCTGTTTCAAAAGATGAAGCGGCATATGGTCGGTTCTGATCCGCACTGTGATCCCGGAGCTTACCCTGGCCCGCAGCTCTTCCAGCGTTCCCTGAACCAGCAGCCTGCCTTCGTCGATTAATCCGTAGCGGGTGCAGATTTCCTGTGCATAACGCAGCTGATGTGTACACAAAAAAATCGTCATTCCTTTGTCACTGGCAAGGTCCAGTATCATCTGATTTACATTATACGCACTTTCCGGATCCAGTCCGGAAGTCGGTTCATCCAGAAACAGGATTTTCGGCTGATGGATCAGTGCGCGGGCAATAGAAAGCCTCTGACGCATGCCTGTCGAATAGGTCTGCAGTTTCTGCCCCGACGCTTCAGACAGATTCATCCTGTCCAGCAGTTCTCTGGCACGTTTTCTGCCCTCTGCTTCTGTCAGCCCGAAAAGAGAAGCGTAAAATAGCAGATTCTGCATCCCCGTCAGATGATTATACATCTGTGCATGCTCGGTCATGACTCCGGAAAGCGCATGTACGTTTTCTGGCTGTTTCGACGGATCTTCGCCAAATACACTGCATTCTCCTTCAGATGGAAGCAGCATGCCGTTTAGTATTTTCACAGTAGTCGTCTTACCGGCACCATTTGGACCGAGAAATCCAAAAATCTCTCCCTCACCGAGTGTAATCGTCATATCAGAAACTGCCTGTCTGCCTGTAGAATATGTTTTTGATAAATGATTCATAGTAACTGCATTCATATACCTGTCCTCCTTCGATGACAGCATCATAGCAGTTTTTAAAGCTGAATGGCAAGGGATTGAAAATTGATTTTTACTGGCAAAAGTCAACCGGAAGGAAACTCCGGGAAATATTCCTCCCTACAGCAGACCAAGCCGCACGAATGCGTCATACAGCCCGTCTTCTTCCACACTCTTTGCAATAAAATCTGCCGCTGCTTTGATTTCCGCACCGCCGTTGCCCATTGCTGCGCCTATATGGCAGTATTCCAGCATCGGTATATCAATTTTCGCATCACCGAAAGCAATCGTATCTTCCCGGTCCGCGCCAAGATATGCAAGCAGCCTGGAGACTGCATTTCCTTTTGTGATGCCCTTTACGCCCAGGTCTCCAAACAGCGCCGTTTCCCCGGCCCCGCCCCAGGTGCCGTTATTCAGATCCGGGAACTGTTCTTTTGTATCCAGATAGTCCTGGTAACTGTTCAAAAGATAGCTCACCTTATTCAGATCATTCCGGTAAAGATTCGCGCCATAAATCATATCTGGAAATACCGAGGCTGCCGTAGCCTCCTGCGCATGATCTTTTCCCTTTCTCCTGCTATATTCCCGAATCGCCGGCTGAGCTTTTTGCGCAAAATTTTCACTTGCAAACAGGCCGTTATTGCTCTCTAAATAAAATTCCAGCTTCCTGCTGTGCAGCCAGTCTACAATTTTTTTACACTGTTCTTCTGTGATCAGCTGGTGCATGACAACCGTTCCGTGGTCTTCTACATAACTTCCGTTTCCGCCAATCATGCCGTCCAGCCCGATATCCCATAATTCCTGATAAACTTCCGCTTTGCTTCTTCCGGTACAGATATATACCCGGTGCCCGTTTTTTCTTGCACCGCGGATTGCTGTTACCGCTGATTCAGGCAGCCTGTTCTCGTAATCTACCAGAGTACCGTCTACATCCAAAAAAATTATTTTACTCATTTTTTCACCTTTCTTCCTGTTTTTATTACGCCTGCCAACGGCATCGCTACAGCCTATAAATCAGCCGGACGCCGGTCGGAGACACTTTTTCCTTTTTCTGTTCCGCAAGTTTCTCTTCCCGGCGTCCTCTTAAACTACAGTATTTTCTTATAGTACATTTGTGCAGCAGCAAAAACACCCACGCTGACAGCCAGTACTCCGATCAGGCAGAGTACAGGGACTGCCTTCAGGTATCCTGTAAAAATCAAAAGCAGCATGCATGTAAATAACAGCAGTGTCTGAACTGTGAAAGCGATGATTCCTGATTTTGCTTCTATGGCTTTGAGCCTTTCATCATGTTCTTCTATAAGAGCCTGCTTATCCTGCGAAATCAGATACAGCAAAGAGGCCCATATTAAATAAAGAATACCTGCGGCAGCAAATCCTATATATGCCGTATCTGCCCGCGGGACATTTAAAAAACTGCCCTCTGATAAAAACAGACATACCGCAGCTATTATCAGTGCCACGCCAGCACAGGACAAAGTCAGCATAATTTTGTGTATCATTTTTTTAGTTTTTTTCATAAAGATGCTTCCTCCTCATATTTCGTATCCGATTCCATTGTTCTTCTCTTATTACGGAAAGCAGACTTTCCATATCCTTATTATAACATCTTATCTAAATATGTCAAGCAGACTTTCCATTTCAGTATTTTCCTCTTCTGACGCCGGAAATATTAATATGAAATATAGTTCATTTCTCCGCCGAAAACTAAACTGCTCCGCCGGGTATAAGTCGTAAGAACACGTATTGACTCCCCTTCACAAATCATTTATTATAGATTGTATGCACGACATAAAAACACAGATTCCAAGAAGCTAAAAAGAACGACAGAAACGGAGCGGACATAAGATGATACGTGTAGCAATTTGCGACGATGAAGACAAAACATTAAAAGATTTAGAGAATGCCGTATTACATTATGGAACACTGAAAAATCTGGATCTGACTGCGGACACATTCAGCCAGTCTGCAGATCTGGCAGCTAAGATTCAAAACAATAAAGCTTACGACATTTATATTCTTGACATGCTGATGCCGCAGCAAAACGGCATTGAAGTCGGACAGGAAATACGAAAACACGATGAGCATGCCGTCATCATTTACCTCACCTCTTCCATGGATTTTGCTTACCAGGCATTCGGTGTATTTGCGCAGAGATATCTGTTAAAGCCAATGAACGAAGCAGAACTTTTTAAAGCACTGGACTTTGCAGCAGAAACGATACGGAAAACGCAGAAATTATTCTACGTAAATACAGCACAGGGCATACAGCAGATTTATTACCATGAAATCGAATATGTAGAAAATGCTGCAAGAGCACTGCATATATTTGCGGTAAACGGGGAAGAAATTGTCAGCAGACTGCTGCGGAAATCTTTTGAAAACGAGATGAACTGTCTTTTAAACAGCCGGTGGTTTATACAGACCCATAAATCATTTATCGTAAATTTATGTCATGTACGGCTTTATGAATTAAGCCAGATGACCATGCGTTCAGGTGCACAGATTCCCATCAGTAAAAGCCGCCAGGCACAGGTGAAACGGGCATATCTGAAATATATTTCGGAATCCAATACATAATCCAGGCAAAAATGCCTTTCTGAAATTCCGTCTGGCATTATCAATACAAAAGACCAGTAAATAGCTGATACTGAAATTTATCAGAACAATGTATCAGCTATTTTTTTAAGTACTTATTCAAGAAAAATCCGATACCGGATATCCGGTACTGAAAGGAACTGAAATGAAAATATTCCATTTATGGATTGTATTCAATTCATGTGTATTCATGTCAATTTATTTTATGTCCTTCCTTCTGCTGAAATATTCTAAAAAACGGTCAGTCATTACCTGCATAATTGCTGTAATACTGTGTATGATATTTGAATTAATAAGGATGCAGGATTCCTTTGATGCTCCATGGCCTAAAATCGCCGCTACTATAGCGAATATACTCATTCTTCAGTTTACAGCAATCATTTTGTCAGAAAAAAAGAACAGCTATGCACTGTTTATAGGATTCAGTTCGTCCATATTTGTACTAGCCGGAAATATTTCTGCCTGTGCGGTACTGTTAGCTTTCCGGAATGCTCCGGCAGCCATGCTTTCCTGTACACTCATTAATACGGCTGTTCTTATATGCATGAATAAACTCATAAAAGACATCTGCATAAACCTTCTCAGCAAGGAAATTGCCTTCTGGATGTGCATCGTTCCGGCTATGTGTTATACGACGTTTTACCTGATGCTGTATTTTCCGGTCTCCTTTGAACACCAGCCGAAAATCATGTATTCAGCCGGCACACTGCTTGTAACTGTCGTAGTATTATATGTGCTGCTCATCCAGTATAATTATGTAAAATCCAATGAAAAAAGCCTGATCTGGAGAAATAAGGAACTGCATGCTTATATCAAAGGTATTGTAGTACAGACAGATTCCATTCAGTCAGCTATGCAGGACTTTCAGGTCATGCGGCACGATCTGCGCCATAAAGACCATCTTCTTATGGAACTGCTGCATGATAAAAAATACAGCGAAGCAGAACAGGTGCTTCAAAAGGATATGGAATATTTAGAAAGAACCCGCCTGACCATTTACTGTGAAAACACCATTTTAAACAGCCTGCTGTGCGGTATGGCAAAGCAGGCTGAAAGTCTGGGCATCCGGCTGCATATATCCTGCTGTGTACCAAATCAGTACCTGATAAACGACTATGACCTGGCAATTGTAACGGCTAATCTTGTGGAAAACGCCATCCAGGCTGTTCAAAAACCCGGCCCGGCCAGGCGCCAGATTTATTTTACACTGAAAACTAAAGAGCAGGAACAGTTTTTCCTGGAAATCCGCAATCCGTGCCAGGAACCTGTAAAATTTTCCAAAAAATCAGGGCTGCCTGTTTCCAGCCAGGGCGGTGATCATGGATATGGCATGATGAGCGTACATGAGTTTATAACAAAGTACCATGCACATTTTGACTGCTATGTAGAAAACGAGATATTTATCATAAGAATTTTAATCGTATTTCAGACAAAAACAGACTCCCGGCCGTAGCAGAAGCAGTAAAGATTTCAATTGTATTTCAGGTAAAAATGAACTCCCAGCCATAAAAGAAACAGACTGGATTCTATGTGAAAAAACAGACAGCCTGCGTGAAGAACGGGCAGACATGCCGCCGTTATTATCTGCTATAATAACAGCGGCTCTTTTCTACGCCATTTTTTCAGCCAGATACCCTGCAGCAGGCTGACGGAGCATCTTGCAGCTCAGCTAAACTGCAGGGTATCTGGCTCCCGCGGCATCCATTGCCCGTGCAGGCATGACAGCTGGTTCATTGCCTGCGAAAATAAACAGGAGAAGGCAACAGACTGTCCGGACGAAACTGTTACGAATGCTGATAAAAGACAGACTGTCCGGACGAAACTGTTGCAAAAAAGAAGGGGGAAATAACATGAAACTACGTGCAAAGATTATGCTGACCGCACTGCTGCCTGTTTTTATTCTTGGAACCGGTATCTTTCTGCTGGCAGCAGACCGGATTGCAAACGGAATTTATGCCGAAGCATATGACGGAATGAAGGCTGCCTCACTAGCGGTACGTGATATTTTTGAAACCGGCAATCCCGGAAGCTATCATCTGGATGAAAACGGAGATCTCTGGAAAGGTGACCGCCTGAATATCTCGCAGTCAGTGGAAATCGCTGACCATATTAAAGACAGCACCGGAATGGATGTCACGGTATTCTGGGGAGATACCCGCATCCTTACTTCTATCAAATCAAAAGACGGACAGCGCCAGATTCATACAAAAGCGTCTGAAACTGTCACACAGAACGTATTACATAACGGTGAATGTTACCTGGACCGGAATACAGAAATACTCGGTACAAAATACATTACATGCTATGTGCCTTTTTATCAGGAAGGCACCCAGACGCCGGCCGGCATGGTCTTTGTCGGAAAACCGCGTGCCGCAGCAGCAGCTCTTATTAACCAGATCCGCTTTCAGATACTGGCTGCCATTGCAGCTGTTGTGCTTATCACAGGCATGATTGTTACACTTTTCGTAAACCGGATGATTCACGCACTTTCCAAAAGCATGGGCCTGCTGCAGCAGATTGCAGACGGGAACCTGGATATCAGCATAGACAGTACCCTTTTAAACCGCCGCGATGAAACCGGCATGCTTGCCAGGGAAATTAAGCAGCTGCTCGATAAGCTGACTGTCATCGCAAACCAGCTGCATAAAAACAGCCATCAGCTGGACCTTGCCTCCGATTCCCTGAAAAAGCGAACCTCAGCGATTCTGCAGCTGATGAAAGGTCTTGACACGGCCTCACAGGAAATGTCCAAAAGCTGTATTATCCAGGCAGACGATGCCGGCACAGCCGGAAACGGAGTCGCACAGATGGGCGGTATGATTGCTGCAAACACGGAAGAAATCCAGATTATGCAGGAAATTTCCTGCCAGATTCAGGATATGTCCGACCAGACTATGACAGAAATGCTGGAATTAAACAAAGATATGAAGAATGTCCGCACATCCATGGATTACCTGGAACATCAGACAAAACTAACAAAAGAATCCGCGGACAGAATAAGCAGTGCCACTGAATTAATCCAGGCCGTTGCCTCCCAGACCAGACTCCTTTCCCTGAACGCTTCTATTGAAGCAGCAAGAGCCGGCGAACTCGGCAGGGGATTCGGAGTTGTTGCCTCTGAAATCCAGCAGCTGTCCATACAGGCAAACGAAGCTGTCGATGATATCCGCAGCATGACAGAGAGCCTGACGGAAAATTCCAGCCATACGCTCAGCCGCATGGAAGAAGTGCAGACCGTCATTAAAGGACAGGAAAAAACAGTTAAAAACACAGGCCAGGTATTTGAACTTGTCAAAAGCGGTATACAGCAGTCCGTCAGTCATATCAGTGCTGTTATTGCAAAGGCTGATGAAATGGAATCTGTGCGCACAGACATGGTGGCTGCTGTACAAAGCTCCGCTGCATTGTCCCAGGAAAACGCTGCCAGTATAGAGGAGATGATGGCTTCACTGCAAAGCGCGTATGAAGAAATCCAGGTGCTTTTTGAAAAGACAGATGAACTTGGAGGCCTGTCCATGCAGATGAAAGAAAGCGTTGGGATGTTCAGTCTGCAGAATGGCTGAAAGTTTCCTGTTTCCATGCTTTGATTTTTTTCAGCCGCTTCTTAAGCTCTGCTTCCATTCCTTGATCCTGCGGCAGATAATATTCTCTGCCTGACAGGGAATCAGGAAGGCACTGCATATCTGTCAGTTTTTCCTGCGTATCATGCGCATACTGATACCCTTTTCCATAAGACAGCTGTTTCATCAGATCTGTCGGCGCATTGCGGATTACAAGCGGTACAGGCTCTGACAGCTGTTCCAGGGCATCCTTTTTCGCCTGTTCATAAGCCATATACAGCGCATTTGATTTCGGTGCCAGAGACATATACACCACTGCCTGCGTCAGATGCACCGTGCATTCCGGCATCCCAATGGAATGACAGGCATGGAATGCTGCTACTGCGGTTACTAATGCCTGAGGGTCGGCCAGTCCCACATCCTCACTTGCAAACCGTATGACACGCCTTGCCACATATAACGGATCTTCTCCTGCCTCAAGCATTCTGGCCAGCCAGTACACGGCTGCATCCGGGTCTGAATTGCGCATGGATTTGTGCAGCGCCGATATCAGATTATAATGTTCCTCTCCTTTTTTATCATAAAGCAGAGATTTCTTAGAAATACACTGCTCTAATGTCTCTTGCGAAACCGTAACCGTGCTTCCGCTCAGGTCCGCATTCAAAACAGCCATTTCCAGCACCGACAGCGCCGTGCGTGCATCTCCATTTGCAAAACGTGCAATCGCTTCAAACATCTCAGACGGCATTTCTATGTTCATATTTCCAAAACCGCGCGTATCGTCCAGCGCACGTTTCATAAGGCTGATTAGCTCCTCCATTTCAAGTGCCCTTAGCACAAATACCCGGCAGCGGGATAAAAGAGCGCTGTTTACTTCAAAAGACGGATTCTCTGTCGTCGCTCCAATCAGAATAATGCTGCCTTTTTCTACAAACGGCAGAAACGCATCCTGCTGCGCCTTGTTGAAACGGTGAATCTCGTCTACAAATACTATGGTCTTTTCCCCGTATCTGCGGTTATTTTCCGCCTGCTGCATCACTGTACGGATTTCCTTAATGCCGCTGGTCACAGCTGAAAAATCTATAAAAGCCGCTTTCGTACAGTTTGCAATAATCCGCGCTAACGTTGTCTTTCCGACGCCTGGCGGCCCCCAGAAGATCATAGACGATATCTGGTCGCTTTCAATCAGACGCCGCAGCACCTTTCCCGGCCCTAAAAGATGAGTCTGCCCGGCATATTCCGAAAGTGTCTGCGGCCGCAGCCTTGCCGCTAATGGCTGGGGCATGCTGTTTTCAAAAAGTGTCATTTGTTCCAAATCAAAGCCCTCCATGTATCATTTTCCACAAAATATAACTTCGGTTCGGTATGAAAAGTCAGGTCCAGCCAGTATCCGTCAGGGATTTAATTCTTTTTCCGTTTTATATTGATATGGTTCTAAAATCCTGGATCCGCTTATAATTTTGTACATTTATATTTACCTTCATGTCAGCTGATTTTCATTTCCATTTCAATACATTCCCATTCACTGCCAGCGATTCTGAAGCTGGATGTCTTTCCATAAGACCGGAATCCTGCCGCCTCATAGCAGTATTTTGCATTATCATTACTGGCAAATACACCTAACGTAATTTTCCCGGCATGCAGTTCATTTTCAGCATATCTGACAGCCAGCTGCAGCATTTTCTTACCGTTTCCCTGCCCTCGAAGCTCAGGGTCAATAATAACAAAGCCAAAACGTACAGTACTGCGATCTGCTTCGTCCGGATAGCGGATAAATAAATGTCCTTCCAGACAGCCATTCTCTCCGCATGCACTAAGCGGAATAAATTTATCATTTAATACAGATTCATAATATGCATTCAGATCATCTCCGTTAACCGGAAACTTTCCTATGCGGTCTGCAGTCCACTGGTACAGGCTTTTTTCATCTTTGATCCAGCTGCATATCACAGACGCATCTTCTTTTCTATATTTTCTTAATTTCATCCATCGTTACTCCATTCAGAATCCTTATTTTTATTTATTTTTGCAGGCAGTGCTATGTTCTGTACTGCCTGCAAAAATAACATAACAGCTGTTTAGAAACGGAAATCCCGCCCGCCATTTTGAATATTATCAATATATTCTCTGGCCTTCAGCCTTACTTTCTCATTTGGAATCTTTTTCAGCTCTTCGGCAATCAGCTTTTCTCCAATTTCCTTTGTCTGCGGCGAAGCATAATCTTCCAGAAATTCTTTTAATGTCATCAGTGCATTCGGATGACAGCAGTTGACAATCTGCCTGTTTTTTAACAGCTCCATAAACCGGTCGCCTGTACGTCCTTCGCGGTAGCAGGCTGTACAGAAGCTCGGCACATAGCCTAAATCCATCAGCCAGTGCACTACTTCTTCCAGAGTCCTGCGGTCGCTGACATCAAACTGTGCAGAATTATCTTCTTCCTGTTCTTCTTCATAATATCCGCCAACGCTTGTTCTGGAACCGCCGCTGATCTGTGAAACGCCAAGATGCAGCACTTTTTCCCGTGTTTTCGCTGATTCTCTTGTAGACACAATCATCCCGGTATAAGGTACGGCAATGCGGATACATGCCACTATTTTTTGGAATGTTTCATCCGAAATCCCGTTGTCAAACACATCCGGGTCAATGTCATCTGCGCGGCGGACTCTTGGAACGCTGATTGTATGCGGGCCGACCCCTTTGAATGCCTCTAAATGCTCTGCATGCATAATGATTCCGGTAAAGTCATACCGGTAATTGTTTAGTCCGAATAATACGCCAAGCCCTACATCGTCAATACCCCCGTCCATTGCACGGTCCATCGCCTCAGTATGGTATTCATAATTGCTCTTCGGCCCTGTCGGATGCAGTTTTTCATACTGTTTTTTATCATAAGTCTCCTGAAACAGAATATACGTACCAATCCCGGCTTCTTTCAGTTTCCGGTAATCTTCCACTGTCGTAGCTGCAATATTTACATTCACACGGCGGATTGCACCGTTTTTATGTCTGATACTGTATATTGTATGGATACATTCCAAAATATACTCTAACGGATTGTTAACCGGATCTTCTCCGGCTTCCAGCGCCAGCCTCTTATGCCCCATATCCTGCAAGGCAATGACTTCACGCCTTACTTCCTCCTGTGTCAGTTTCTTTCTGGAAATATGCCTGTTCTTTGCATGGTACGGACAGTATTCACAGCCGTTGATACAGTAATTGGACAGATAAAGCGGCGCAAACATTACGATGCGGTTTCCATAAAATTCCTGTTTAATCTGCTCTGCCAGCTGGAAGATTTCCTGATTTTTTTCTTCCAGTTCACAGTCCAGCAGAACAATTGCTTCTTTGTGCGAAATACCTTTCATCTTTTTTGCTTTTTCCAGGATCTGGCTGATAAGCGCTTCATTCTTTTTATTCTTCTGTGCGTAATCCAGACATTCTCTGATTTCCTCATCACTGATAAATTCTTCTGCTTTTGGCGACATTACGTTATACATGGTTCTTTCCTCCCTGTTTGATTATCATTTCATCCTGGCAGCTTTGAATAAGCCACTTTTGCAGACACTCCGCTGATTCTTCCCAGTTTCCCGGAAAGTCCGCTGATTACGTCTGCCGGGGCATCCATTGCTACACTAATCAGCGACACGCCGCGCTCCCTGTGCGGAATGCCCATCCTGCCAATGATATAGCGGCTGTATCCGTGAAGCAGTTCATTCAGATCACGGACACTGGTTTCCTGTTCTACTACAATGGCTATGACTGCCAGTTTTGTTTGTGCTGTTTCCATTTTTATATTTTCCCTTCTGTGGTGGTGCGGGGACGGTAATTTATTGATTGCCCGGACGCCGGGCGGAGATACTTTTTCCTTTTTCTATTCCGCCTTCGAACAGTAAGAAATTCTAAATTTTCTGCTTCCAGGCTGTGGCAGC
>CAJTVR010000102.1:0-7236 GCA_910580075.1 uncultured Eubacterium sp.
TAAAATGATCAACTGCGGCGATCCCTCTTTTGGCGGGGCTATGTATGGCTGTCCTAAAGGAGGCTGTACTTATGAACCCAAACGCAGAGAAACTACGCAAAAAATATATAGATAATCCACCCGAAGGCATGACATCCGGGGACATTCGCCGCATGAGCGAGGATGACCTTCTTGATATGGATTATTTCTTAAATGAAGATGACCCATTTGACGACGATTTTGGAGAGGAAGGTTTTTATATCTTCTAAATCCCTGACCGTCTGTTTTGTATCCCTTAAAGACATATCTATCTAACGTATGTTCGATGAATATACGTTTTTCTTTGTGCCGCAAAATGGCGGAATTTCCTATAAAGTAAAAGAAGGCTGCCGCATTAAGCAACAGCCCATGATATATTTATGGAACCAGCTTTCAGGTCAGTAACCTATTTATTTAATGCCTTCACCCTCATTGCTACATTTTCCTCAAACTCCTCATCTGTATACTTCAGGTCTCTTGTCTGATACCATATCCCGCACGGAACTTCCGCACATTTCCCGCAGTCATGCAGTCCCTTTTTGTTTCTCACACACTCATAAATCGGACAGGCCTTTCCTTCCGACGCATGAAATACCTTTCCCTCACAGGCACTGCAGCCCTGGCACATATTTCTAAAACAAAAGCACGTACTGCAGTCTGTACCACACACACTCACCAGCGTTTTCTGCTCAGCCTGATACTGTTCATGCCAGGTCTTCACCATCTCCAGCGGATGTCCGGTCAGTTTTGCTGTTTCCTCCACACTCCTGCCTTTTTCAAACTGGCTGCAGGCAGCCGAATACATGCTCTGAGATACTTCTATTAAATGTCCGTCCGGATCAAAAATATGTATTCCCCTCTGAAGCCATGGATATGTTTTCGGCTCATGAAGTCTTGGAATCTGAGGATAACTGTCTAACAGCTCCATAAATCCATCAAAATCCGCCCTGTACAAAATATCTCTCCACAAAAACTGATAACGTACCAGACAGCTCAGTTTTTTCGGAGTCATGCCAGTATATTCATGAAATAAGCGCTCTAACTGCCTGCTGCTTACAAATGATTCTTTCGCCAGATTTGATACTTCCATGGATCCTTTATGTATCAGGATATTTGCCGCTGCCTGGTTTACCGTTCTATTTTCCCTTGCAGATACTACCCGGTGCATCAGCATCTTCTGAACATAAGCAGCCCTTTCTTCCAGCGTGTTTAATTCCCAGAGCGCCGGACGGATCATTCGGTCTAGCTGCTCAAACTTTGTCTCCGCCTCAAAATAACCGTTTAATGTAGATTTTAAAGAATCTTCTGCAAATGCAAAAGCACTCCATGCATAAAAACGGATTGCAAATGTGGATACGAGATGCCCTTCCTTTTGCATTTCATACGAATAAAAACTACGGTCATTTACTCCGCAAAAACCTCCGGATACTGTATTTTCAGTGTAATCGATGCAGTATATGATGTCCGCACATGTATCAGGAATCACAAGCTGAAACGCACTTTCTTTTTCCGTCTGAATTACAGGATACGCCGTTCCCCAAAAACATCTGACATAAGAGTTTAACTGCCTGCATGGGGCAATTTCTGTATAGGAAGGAGTCTTTTTAAACGGAGATGCTGTCAGCGGGCGGTAAACTATGTTTTTTTTCATTTGCAGTGATCTCCTTTTTGAGCCGGGTCTAATTTCTATCATGAATAAAACACTGATACATGTATGCGGATAGTCCCTTCTTCCCTGACATCTTTTCCAGTTTCATGCGGCACTGCAGTTACAGATTCCTTCTAAAGTCTTCCAGCTTCTGGCGCATTCTGGCTTTTCCTGCATCGTCTGCAAATGCTGCCTGGACAGCATGATCCATAAGAAGCATAATTTCTTCATCACAGATTCCATATGTCTTTTGAATAAATTCCAGTTCTTTTGTCATAGAAGTATTGCTGACCGTCCGGTTATCTGTATTGACCGTAACGAGCAGCCCGGCATCCAGAAACTCCCGCAGAGGATACTGTGCAGCACATTCTGATGCTTTTGTCTGCAGATTGCTGATTGGGCACATTTCGATTCCTGCTTTTGCATCAGCTGCCATGTTCTGTATCTGCTGATTTGCGCGCATTGCAATGCCGTGGCCGATTCTTGCTGCCCCCGCTTTCAGGGCGTCTGTAATATTGACTGCGTTCTGGCATTCGCCGGCATGAATGGTAAATGGCATGCCAAGTTTTTTTACCTTTTCAAACAGTTCCATAAACTGATGCATCGGATACTGTGCTTCTGCTCCCGCAAGGTCGGCAGCACACACTCCTGCTCCGAGAAAACGGCTGGCTGTCTTTATCATTTCAAAATTATCTTCCGTACTGTGATGCCTCATCGCACATACAATAACATTGTATTCTACTCCGAAATCTTTTCTGCCACGCTCTAATCCTTTCAGCAGAGCCGCAATGACCTGCTCTGTCCCCATCTGCTGTGTCACAGACAAAAGCGGTGCAAAACGGATTTCTGCATAGCATACCTGTTCCCGGGCCATTGTCTCAAGTACATCATAACCGGCTCCTTCGAGTCCTTCCTCGTCTCTGATGCATTCTGCCGGCAGTTCAAATTTTTCCAGGTATTCGGCAAGGCTTGTACAGTCATCGGACACACACAGTTCTTCGTCTGCTACTGTACGTCCCAGACGTTTCTGAATAAATTTTTTGCTTAAAGACCCGTCAAGATGACAGTGCAGTTCTATTTTGGGCAGTTTTTGTATCTGTTCGATTGTCATAGCTGATTCCTCCTTATTTTTCATGTTCCATACACTGGTCTAAAATAGCGGCTGCCGCGCATATCTGGCTCTTAGTAAGATTTCCAAACCCAAGCAGCAGCACCGGCCCAGCCTCCGGTTTCTTTCCCCCTGCAAGATAACATCCAGACATTCCCTGCACCAAAAGCCCGCAGGATGCAGCCCGCTCAGTGATTTCTTCTTCCGTAAGGCTGCAGTTTAATTCCACTGCCATATGCAGCCCGGCACGGTCCCCGTATATTCTGCGTACCCATTTCTTTTTCTTTAACAGCTGCAGCAGGCAGTCATGCTTTGCTTTATAAATCCCCCGCATTTTGTTTAAATGGCGTTCAAAGCAGCCGTCCTCTATAAAACGGCAGACTGTCATCTGCTGAATTTTAGATACTGTGGATGTATAAAAACCGCACTTTTTTTCATAAGCAGCCAAAAGCTCCATGGGCAGGACCATGTAGCTGATTCGGATGGACGGCATAATGCTGTTTGAAAACGTACCAAGATAGATGACTTTTCCTTCCCGGTCCATTCCCTGCAAAGAAGGAATAGGTCTTCCTTTATAGCGGAACTCACTGTCATGGTCATCCTCAATAATATACCGGCCTTCACATGCCCCGGCCCATGCTAAAAGTTCGAGCCTTCGTTTTAACGGCATAACAGCTCCTAACGGAAACTGATGAGACGGCATCACATATACAAGAAAGAGTCCGTCCTTCTTTGTTTCCGTGTCTAAGCTGCTCTGTGCATCCGCCGGCTGTTTTTCTGTCTGCTGCTTATTGAAATTCCATCCTGGAATCTCTTCGGTCCGTATGCCGTCTTCATCCATAGGCACTGCCTGTACTTCGCAGCCGATATTGCAAAACGTATGGTATGCCTGCAGATATGTAGGATTTTCCATAGCTGCCTTTAAGGGCGCGCCAAGCACCTGTCCGAGGATCTGCAGCAGATATTCATTTCCTGCCCCGATAATCAGCTGATGAGGGCTGCAGCGCACGCCTCTGGCATGATGCAGGTAAGATGCAATTGCCCTGCGCAGCGGGTATTCCCCTTTGGGGTCTCCTGCCTGCAGCAGTCTGTGTCCGGTCTCTAAATCTGCCAGTGCTTCTTTTGCTGACTTTCGCCATGCATTATATGGAAAGCAGGCCTCATCAATCTGTCCTGGAAGAAAAGAATACATGCATTCCTGTGTTCCGGCATGTTCACCGTTATACTGGTTCCGGTTTCCTGCTTTAGGGCTGTCTGCCTGTTTTTCCCGGATGTATGCTCCTGTATTATTTGAATCAAACCTGTTTATTGTGAAATCATACAGGGAACTGATATCACATACATAATATCCGCTTCCCCGTTTTGCCATCAGATATCCTTCGCTGACCAGCTGGGCGTACGCCGCGTCTGCTGTACTTCTTGATACCTGCAGATTTTCAGCCAGCAGACGGGCAGACGGCAGTCTTTCTCCTTTAGAAAGCCTGCCGCCCATAATTTCTTCCCTGATATATTCGTATATCTGCTCATAAAGCGCCGTCTTTGCACTGATATCCAGATCAATCAGCAGTTCTTTCACTTTACTCCGTTTCCTCTCCCGCTTCCTTTTTAGCAGCAATAATCTCATCTTTTAACATCAGCGCTTTGTCTTTAAGTTTTGCCGCAACTCCTTTTGTCTGAATGACGCTGCCGCAGTATTTCGTAGCCAGGTCATATTCCTGAAAGCGAAAACTTAACACAGCCAGGAGATAATCAAACGTGTTCTGGTCCATGCCGCAGATTGGAAAATTTTCCTGCGTTGCTGCCTTGGAAAGCCCTTCATATGCCTGTTTATAATAACGGTCCTGCTTTTCCTGGTACTGCCCCTTTTGCTCCGGTGTCAAAAGTTCCGGTTCTGCTTCTGCCTCTTCCATATATCCTCTGATAAGCCATGAAATCTGCAGGCACAGATACGCCTGTTCACTCAGCGCAAGTTCCATGACCATAGCACAGATTAAAGCAATCTCATGCTGTCGGATGGCCGTTGCATAATCCATGACATCCATGCTGACCGGCTGCTGGCTCATAAACTGTGAAGTCACTTTCTCACGCAGCCGCTTTTGGTGCAGTGACGTTAAATGTTCGAAATTTCGAACCGGTGCTGCAAAACCACAGTATGGACAGGCAGTCACTCCGTATTTCAAAGAATCAATAAACTGAAATCTCGGCCTTAAATCATTATCTGATTCCTTTCTGCGCAGTTTGCTGTTTAAAACCCTTAAATCTTCAAACTCGCTTTCACAGTTCGTACAGATTATTTTTTTCTTATAAACATATTTCTTTTCTTCTTCCTCATTATATAAAACAGACATAAATACCTTTTCCTTTCCTGTCCTGTCAGGACCTTTTTTACAAACTCCCCTGCCTGGCAGCACAGCTTTATCCATCGCTATACAGCCTGCGGCTCTGCCGTAAAACTGTGCCTGTGAAACGATTATTTCGCTGGCAGTTTAAATGAACTTTTCAGTGAAACAACACGGTTAAATACCAGATGATCTTTCGAAGAATCCTTCGCATCCACACAGAAAAATCCATTCCGCACAAACTGGAAACTCTCATAAGCAGCTGCATCTTTCAGACTCTGCTCCACAAAGCATTTTTTCGTTACTAAAGAATCCGGATTCAGATTCAGGCTTCCGTCTTCTTTATTATACACGCCTTTTTCTTCATCTATGAGATTCTCAAACAGCCGCACTTCTGCCTCAGCTGCATATCCGGCTGCTACCCAGTGAATCGTACCTTTGACTTTTCTGCCATCCGGACTGTTTCCGCCTTTTGATGCCGGATCATATGTGCAGTGAACCAGTGTGACTCTGCCGGCCGCATCCTTTTCATAACTGGTGCACGTTACAAAATATGCCTGCATAAGTCTTACCTCGCTGCCTGGAAACAGCCGGAAATATTTCTTTGGAGGTTCTTCCATAAAATCTGCACCGTCTATATATAGCTCACGCCCAAAAGGAACCTCGCGTGTGCCTAACTGCGGATTTTCCATATTGTTCTCCACGGTAAGATACTCGGTCTGTCCCTCAGGATAATTGTCAATCACGACCTTTACAGGATCTAATGCTGCCATTACCCGGGCTCTTTTCAGTTTTAAGTCTTCCCGGATACAGTATTCAAGCATCGCCATCTCAGAAGTGCTGTTTGCTTTGGAAATACCGCACAGTTCAATAAATTTTTGAATTGATTCCGGCGTATACCCCCGTCTTCGAAGTCCTGAAATTGACACCAGTCTCGGATCATCCCATCCGTCTACAATTCCTTCTTCTACCAGCTTTTTAATATAGCGTTTGCCTGTCACTACATTATTCAGGTACAGCTTTGCAAATTCGATCTGCCTTGGCGGATGCGGATATTCCAAAGAATTTACTACCCATTCATACAGCGGCCTGTGGTCTTCGAACTCAAGGCTGCAAAGGGAATGCGTAATCCCTTCTATGGCATCTTCAATCGGATGGGCAAAATCATACATCGGATAAATACACCATTTATCACCGGTATTATGGTGGGTCATGCGTGCTACACGGTAAATCACTGGATCCCGCATATTCATATTTCCAGATGTCATATCGATTTTTGCGCGAAGTACTTTTTCACCGTCTGCAAATTTTCCGTTTTTCATATCCTCAAACAGCGCCAGATTTTCCTCTATGCTGCGGTTACGGTCCGGATCTTCTTTTCCAGGCTCCGTCAGCGTTCCCCGGTACTCCCGCATCTGCTCTGCAGTCAGGTCTGATACATAGGCGAGCCCTTTTTGAATCAGCTTTACGGCTGCTTCATACATCTGCTCAAAATAATCAGACGCAAAATAAAGCCGGTCTTCCCAGTCGGCTCCCAGCCACCTGATATCTTCTTTAATGGATTCTACAAATTCCGTCTTTTCTTTTGTCGGATTTGTATCGTCAAAACGCATATTAAATTTGCCGCCATACTGCTTCGCAATCCCATAATTTAACAGAACCGCCCTGGCATGCCCGATATGCAGATATCCGTTTGGTTCCGGCGGGAAACGGGTATGCACACAATCGTATACGCCTTCAGCAAGGTCTTTATCAATTTCCCTTTCAATAAAATTCCTTGATGTACTTTCGTTTTCCATTTCTTAACTTCCTCCTGAATAAACAGCAGCCTCAGAATGATACTGTCTGGCTGCTCTTAACTAACAGAGTAACACAGGTGGTTTTTTGAGTCAACTAGCTTTTGGGAAAATATAGGAAGCCGAAAAACAGAAGCATCAGGAATATACATGATATAGCTCCCTCGCTTCTTCTGTGCCGATGCTTAGCTGTTCTGCGATCATGGAAATCTGTTCTTCAAAATCCAGGCCGTTCCGCTTTCCAATATGGGCTGTCACATATACTGCAGCCTGTCTTTCCGCCTCAGCTGCTCTTTTTTGAGATTCTTCTGCCTTCTTTTTAAATTC
>CAJTVR010000102.1:7336-14808 GCA_910580075.1 uncultured Eubacterium sp.
TTCTGCTTTCTTTTCTGATTCTTCTGCTTTCTTTTCTGATTCTTCTGCTTTCTTTTCTGATTCTTCTGCTTTCTTTCTAAATTTTTCTGCCCATTTCCGCTCTTCTTCTGCCATTTTTCTTACTTCTTCCATTCCCGACACCGTATTTCCCTCCTCGCTTCCGCGTACTATAATTCCGCGGTCATAATAAAATTCTTTTCTGCAGCTGCTTTCTGTCTGTTCCGACAGCAGAAAATACAGCACTGTAATCATTTCTTTATTATATTTTCCACTGTGAAGCAGAGCTGTATCGCTGTATATCCGTTCTACATCCGGCACAGATACAAGCACAATTCCCATCAGATCCCCGCTGTCAAATTTCCTTTTGCATTCTCTTAACGGCGTACCGTCTTCGTATCTGTATTCTTCCTCCGGACACAGACTGTATCTGATTACAGGCTCCCTCATTTCCGGGAGCGGACGCTCATAGCAGATCCACACACTGTATACTTTTCTGATTTTATGGTATTCGTCTTTTGCATTCAGCTGTGTTGCCACTGCAAGCGATGCATAATAGACAGCCCGCGCTGTGAGTGAATAGGACTTCAGATTTCTTTCCTGAAATGATTTTTGTTTTGTCTGCGGTTCTTCGTTAATTCTAAGCATGAAACCGTCTGATGAATACTCAAATATAAGGTCCAGACGGATATCTTTTGTATAAATACTCCCGATTTCTGTTGCCTGGCCTCCCAGGGAATTTCCAGTATGCACATCAGCGCCCGTATGCCTGCAAAAATCATCTAAAGACTCTCCTTCCAGCTCTTTCAGCAGGACTTTAAGCAGCGCACCTGTAAACCGTGCATTTTTAAGCAGCTCTTTAATCACTGCATCTGCCGCCCTGCGCTGTCCGGTAATCCTGCTGTAATCTTCAGTGCTGCTTATGGATGCCGCATGTGATACTGCATTCACTTTCAGCCCTGTCAGACTCCTTTCCCCGGCATTCCTGTTTTCCGTGCCGTACTTCATTGCTGTTTTCCTCCTGTCTGCTGCAAGGGTCTGCTTTTAGAAAACCCCTGCCTTATTTTTATGGTTTCAAAGCATGGATTTTCATTTTGACTGCAGCATGCCTGACAGACAGCTGACCAGAATTGTCTTTATAGACGGGACCGTTCCCTTTGGCATGCAGGATACGGACTCCTGCATGAAGAAAATATGCTTTAAGCGGATTATAACACAAAGCTGTCTAAAATACAATAAAAACTGCATTTTTTAACAGCTGCCATATTCTGCCAGACGCTCTCCCAGCTGCTTAGCCTCCCATTTCTTTCCGCTAAGCGTAACGATACGCATCTTTCCTGCCCCGGAAGGTACGAGGCCTGTAAGAAACATCTCCTCTGCATTTACCTCTGCATAAGCCGCAGCCGGAGAAGAACACCCTGCGTTCAGGCGGCGTATAAAACTGCGTTCTGCCAGTGCCTGCCATTTTGCATCTTCATCAAAAAATCCTTCCAGCAGGCGGCTGTCAAAATCTTTGCGGCCCTGGACTGCCAGTATTCCCTGTCCTGCTGCCGGAACCATTTCTGAGACCGAAAACAGACGGCTGATACGGTTTCCAAGACCCAGCCGCACCAGTCCGGCAGCCGCTAGAACCAGCGCACCGTACTCACCGCTGTCCAGTCTGTCCAGGCGTGTTAATACATTCCCGCGGACAGGCTGTATCTGGCAGCCTGGATAAAGTCTGCGAAGCTGGACGCTCCGTCTCGGACTTGATGTTCCAAACGGCTGGCTCAAATCGATCTGTGTACAGCCTTCCCGCAGCACAAGAGCGTCAAACGGGATTTCTCTTTTAGAATATCCTAAAATAGGATATTCTGCTGTTTCCTCTGCTGGCATGTCTTTTAAAGAATGTACTGATAAATCCGTGCGGTTTTCAGCTAACGCCACATCCAGCTCCTTTACAAACAGTCCCTTTCCCCCGATTTCGTCCAGTTTTTTATCCAGTATCCTGTCACCTTCTGTTTTTATTTTCACAAGCGACACACGGGCAGACGGATATCTGCTTTCCAGATACTGTTTTAGCAGCTCTGCCTGGACAGCTGCCAGTCTGCTTTTTCTCGTGCCAATCCGGATCATTTCCATAAGTCTGTACCATTCCTTTCCGCAGACCGTTCTTCCTGGTACTGCTGACACAGTTTTTTTCGAAAAGCCGCCACATCCCTATGGTTTCCGTCTGAGCTGGTTATCCCGATGACCAGGTTATCCAGCTGTGCCACAGCTGGAAAATAAAAGGTACACTGGCTGCTGTCCGATGCATTGCTGACCGGTATCTGGTTCTGACGGCATTCCAGGCTGATACACGCATTTATCTCCCGGTTATCCGTCGCAGCAAGCACGAAATCCGTCTCCACGCCCTGAAGCTCTCCCATGCAGTACGCACGCTGCTCTAGGTGAAGCTGCTTTGGATAAGCCTTTTGCAGTTCTCTGACTTCTTCGCAGATAAAAAGAGCCGTTACTTTTACCTGCGCTTTGTACCGCAGCAGTGTGCGGATACGCCTTAGCGCTATGTTCCCGGCTCCAAATACGTGGCATTTTTTTTGTTCCATGTTAATAAATATCGGAAAATATGATGGCATTTTTCCTCCTTTTACTGAATGAAATTTGCAAATATAGGTTACCCGGACCTGCTTCAAAGCTGTGGCTGCGGACGGACCGGTGCCTGATACCCTGGCGTTACGGCAGGCTTTCTGATGTGGCTTGGGCAGGCATCTTTTGGGGCTTCTATGCTTTCTATAGCGGCAGGAAGTGTGCCCCAAATCCTGGTTATCGGGCAGAAAATTAAGAACTTCTAACAGTTCTACGCAGTCACAGAAAAAGTTACTCTGCCTGGCTGGTACTTGATGAATTTTATATGCCTTATTCCGCTTTCAAAACTCCATTTTCTCCCAGACTTCCACACACCGCTCCAGTTCTTCTTTCCCAAGTTCATCCCGCAGCGCAAACAGCATCCTGCCAATCACTTTCTGCGAGCTTTCCACTGCGATGGCCCCGGTTTTTTCCCTTTCGTCTTCAGAAAGCTGCTTTAATCCCCGCCCCATACGCCAGCGGATATCTTCTGCTGCCCGCTGTCCGATCTGCCAGATTCTCGGTACCAGGTCTGTGCACTCTCTGCCTTCCCAGAATTCTGTCAGTTTTTGCTGCAGTATATGTTCTGCTGCCTGTTGCTGCTGTCCGCTGCCAGAGCTGTCTGCGCCGCTTAGTATGCCGTCCCGCTGAAAGGAATCCGTATCGTACAGCGTAATGCCTTCCAGCCCGCTGATGTCTTCTTCCATATCTCTTGGAACAGCCAGATCTATGTATATCTGCTTTCGTATCTTTCCTTCTCTGGCCCTGGCCAGCTGTTCTTTTCGGACTGTCAGGTTTGGGCTTACGGTCGCAGAAATAACAAGGTCGCATTCCGGCATCAGATCATAACGCTCCCCATAATGGATTCTCTGGCATCCTTTTGGAATTTCCACCATTCCGCTTTTATACTGGCGGACTGTTACTGTCACGAAAGCACCTTCTTCACGCAGCGTTTCAGCAGCGATTTTTCCCATCTGTCCGTTTCCAATAATCATGCATGTTTTTCCTGTAAAATCATATCCCTGTCTTTTTAAGCCTTCGGCTGCACAGTGCACGGCTGAAAACCCATCACGTACAGGCATCGCTTTTGTTCTGACTTCTTTTCCTGCCGTAACTGCATAGCGGAACAGTACTTCCAAAAGCGTATCCGTACAGTAAATTTCCCTGGCCCTTTTCAGAGCGTCTTTCACCTGGGTCAGAATCTGATCCTCTCCCAGTACCTGTGATTTTAAGCCAGCCGCTAAGTAAAACAGGTGCTGCGCTGCCTCTTTTCCCTTACGGACTTTAAAATACTGTCTGATTTTCATTCTGCTGTCTGTCTCAGTCTGTGTCAGTTCTGCCGGAATCCGGCTGATGTGATCGATGAATTCAAAAAGATCCGCACTGTCTTCCTCCATGCTGAGGTAAAGCTCCATGCGGTTACAAGTTGATAATAAAACACAGCCTTTCACTAGCAGATGTTTTTTCACATCCTGCATCGCGCGTGCTGCCTGGGAAGCTGTGAACGAAAACTGCTCCCGTATTTTAACGCCGGCTGTATTATGGTCTATCCCTATCATCTGAATGTTCATGATGCTCCTCCTGGCAAAAAATGCACTGTAACACCTTTTAAAGGTTTTGTCCAGTCATACATCATCCGCTCTGTTGTGTTTTCCATAATAATCAGACAGTGCGGCTTATCCTGCAGCATATATTCCCTCTGTCACACAGCCTTTTATATAGTAAAAACTGTTTATACCAGATTTGCTTCAGCATATGTTCCCTCCGGCACACAGCCTTTTATTATAGTAAAACTGTTATGCCTGACCTACTGCTTCGCCAGGCTCTGCCACTGTCTTAATACATCAGCCAGCTTTTCATTTTCTTCCCGGCTGCGGACAGCTGCCCGGTAATAGCCTTCTGAGAGACCTTCAAAATTACTGCAGTCCCGCAGCATGACTCCGTGCATGATTCCAAATCCATGGAGCCTCGGACGGCTTTTGAAAAAGATATAATTCGCTTCCCCTTTCGCCTGTGTAATTCCGATTTTTTCAAACTGTTCAAGCAGCCACACGCGTTCTTTTGCCGTTTCTTCCACTGTTTTTTGAACAAAGTCCCGTTCTTTCGTACAGGCTATTCCGGCTCTCTGCGCTACAGCAGACACACTCCATGGCTGTACTGTGCCGCGCAGCTGCTCCATAAGCTTTGTATCTGTGCATATACCATATCCCAGACGTATGCCTGGCATAGCAAACATTTTTGTAAAATCTTTTAAAATAAACAGGGATTTCGATGCCTCTTTGGAACACATTGTGATATCCTGTGCCTGCTCTACAAAATCCAGATAACATTCATCCAGAATAAGAAGTGCATGCACCTTTTCACACTGTTTTAATACAGCATTCAGAAATTCCCTGTCATACAGCTGTGCCGAAGGATTATTCGGATTGCAGAAAAAGACAGCGTCTGCCTCCTGCGTTATGGCAGAAAGAAACTCTTCTAACGGGATGCGGAAACCATTTTCTTCTTTTGTATAAAAGTAAACAGCTTCACACTGCGCCATAGAAAGCGCCCGTGTATATTCTTCAAATCCAGGAGCCGGAAGCAGCGCTTTTTTCGGCTTTAATACCTGCATCAGGCTGCGTACAATTTCCGATGCCCCGTTTCCGCAAAATACATCTTCCTCCTTTATCCCTTCCCACTGTGCGATATGGCCGCTCAAAGTACCGCTTTGCTCCTGCTGGCTCTGCACAGCTGCCACAAGACCGCTTCTGGCGGCCTGCATGACCGGATCGGGAATACCAAGAAAATTTGCGTTTGCTGAAAAATCGATACAGGTACTTTGAAAAAATACGTTTCCTCCATGCTGAAACATGTTCTGCTCCTTTCTGCACCGCCTCTTGCTGTGCCGTAACCTGTCACCGGATTTTGAATCTGCCAGCAGTGCATCCGCCTGCAAATGGCAGGGCTTTTATCATGCCTGGTTCAAAGACCTTCAAAAACCATCCGGCAGGGTTACCAGAAACACCTCCGAATTTTTTATAAGCAATCAGACGATCATAACCTAGTATATTCAACGCTGCCAGCACATATCCGCCTCCTATGCGGCCGGATATTCACGTCTTTTTTATTTCTGTGACAAAAATGCCTCCTGGTATGGCCGGATATTCATGCCTTTTGATTCCTGTCACCAAAGACTGGCAGCACTGCTATTATTACCGTATCAAATCCTTTCCAAAAATGCAAGAGGGAAAGTACTTTTGAAACGAAAAATACAGTTACTCCAGCATGAACTCCTGCAAATGGCAGACAGCAGGGAACCTGTGACACCTGTTTCCCTGACTGCTGCGCATATGTAGGCTGTGTTTTACATGCCTGTTCACTATAGTTTCTTCACACTGCTGAATTTTCCATATATCCTTTTTCCATCCGTTCCAGACGCATAGGCTCTTACCTTATAATAACAGGTCTGGCCGTTCTTCTGGCTGATACCTGTATATTTTTTTGTGCTGCCTTTTGAAATCGTCTTAAGACGTGTATATTTCCCATTCCTGGCTGTACTGCGGTAAATCTGAAAACCGTCTGCCGCCCCTTTCAGCTTCCAGGAAACAGCTATGTCAGACGATTTCTGCCGTTTCACGCTTACACCCGTTACCTTTGCCGGCGCTGTCACGGTATGTATAACCCGGCTGAATCTGCCATACGTCCTTTTGTTATTTTTTCCTGTCTGGAATGCACGTACCCGGAAGGAATAGGACGTACCATATTCCAGTTCTTTGGAATAGCTTGTTTTATCTGGGTTTAAAATCGTCTTTAGCCGTTTGCTTTTTCCTGTATCCAGGTCATACTGGTAAATCTGGTATCCATCTGCCCCGGCTGCCCTGCTCCACCGAAACGTAATACGCGCTGTACCATTTTTAGCAGACAGTTTCAATGAAAGTGCTTTTTTTGTGTCGAATTTCTGCTTATTTCCGTTACCGGATCCAGAACTGCTTCCAGGTTCTTCTGTCTGGGGCTGGTCTGTATCTGTATCCGGCTGGGTCACGCCCTGGTCCGGTGTAACAGGCTGGCCCGGCACTGAAGGCTCCTGCGGCGTCACCGGAAGATTCGGTACTACAGGATCCTGCGGACCGGCCGGATTCTGATCTGCTGAGCCATTGATCTTTATACATTCTACTGTCTTTGCATCTGTAATCTGCACACTCTGCGCAGACTGCACACGGCTGCTTACATATATGAGCACCGGCTGGCTGTCTGTCGCTCCAGCTCTTCCTGCCAGGCCTGTTTTTGCCCGGAATGTCTCTGACGGCTGCAGCGTCAGTGTCCCGATCACAGCCTTTCCGCCGTTTTTAAAAATATCCTGATCTTTTACAGCCACCACAATATCTGCCACATACATACTGCCCTGTTTTGTAACTGCTGCACTGCTCACAATGTTATCCGCAGCGCGAAACGCATCCGAAAACTGGAAAAGCGGCTGTTTCGTGCTGCCCTCGCTTACAGACACATACATCCAAAACCTCAGGGATGTCACACTGTCCGTCACCCCTTCCGGTTTTTGCAGCGTTACGGTTATATTTTCCTTTTTACTGTCTGCTGTCAGCGTTCCCCGTGCATCTGCCATTGCCACAGAAGCCGGCAGATAAAGCAGCATCAGAAACGATGCCAGCAGAACATATATCCATTTTTTCATTATTTTCTCCTGTCAGGATGCTGGCAAAACCTGCCTGGATGCATCCCTGTTTTTGCTGACTATATTACCTGAATGTATCGGCTGCCCGGACGCCGCGGGCAGAAAATTTTTCCTTTTTCTGTTCCGCTTTCGAACAGTAAGAAATTCTAAATTTTCTGCTTCCAGGCTGTGGCTGCGGACGGACCGGTGCCTGATGCCC
>CAJTVR010000103.1 GCA_910580075.1 uncultured Eubacterium sp.
CTGCCTACATCAAGCACTACGATATTCTCCATCTCATACAGCTCTGCAAACGCATCTGCCACCTTTTGACACTTTGTCCGTTCTTCCTCTGTGATATAAATTTTCTTTTCCATATAGCCTTACCTCGTTTCTTATAAAATTTTACCATATTCATTTTATAAGAACCACCTGCACACCAGCTTTTCTTCCACTTGTTTTTGGCAAAACCCACTTTACTAACAATTCACTTCCCTTAACAGCGTTTCAGGATTTTTATTCCCACCCAGTCTGACATTTTCCTCCGCAGTCAGATAATCAATCAGGTTATAATTCTGAAAAACTAAAGATACATGATGTTTCCTATGATAATTCAGTCCTTTGATCTGTATATCTTCACCGTTATAAAAAATGTTTCCCTTTACCGGAGTATCAAGTCCGGCAAGCAGCGATAAAAATGTTGTTTTTCCTGCACCGCTCTGGCCCACAATCGTATAAAACCTGCCTTCTGCAAATCCTATCGATACATCTTTTAGAATCTGTTTCTTTTTCTGTGATTTATAAAAATAGTCTACATTCCTTACGTCTAATATCATTCCCTGAACCTCCCTAACTCATTTCACTCAAAATATCCTTTGGATTCCTGCGTATTACCATAATGCCGGAAACACCCACTGAAAAGATCAGCATTACAGCGATACAGCCAGCATCAGACAATTTCATTTGATAAGAAACAGATACAATAACATCTGTGACTGTCTGATCTGATTCCTCAAATGGTTTTTCAATTTTTCCCTCATCTAACAAAGCCTGCTCCTTTTCCTGCCGGATCTGCTGATCTGCCAGATATTCTGCAGTGATCTTTGAAATACCGGATGCCACTGTAAAAGACAGCATAACTGCCACAGCTGCAATTATAAATGCTTCTAAAAGAATTTGTCCTAAAATTTTTACCTTTGCTGTTCCAAGTGCAAGTAAAATACCGATTTCCTGAACCCTGTTTTTTATCCAAAAGACAAATATCAGACTTAAAATAGCAGATCCGGCCCCTATTACTATAATAAGAAGCATCTGGCTGATGTTCTCTAAATCATTGAAATTAGAAGCCATCGTTTCAAAATTTCCGTTATTGTCTATCAGATCATAGCGTTCCCAGTCAATATCCGCTTTTTTAACTGCTTCTTTTACAGAATCATACTGATTTACATTCCTGACTTTAAAATATGCTTTCTCATATAATGGATTTCCTGCGTTCCCCTCTGCTTTCTCCGGGAAATTCAAATCCGTAAATATCACATTTTCAGAACGGTAAGTATCACCCGACATATAAGGCGTCATTTTTTGTTTTACTTCATAGATACCGGCAATTACCGCCTCACAGATGACCGGGCTTTCTTTATCATGGTAATCATTGAATTTTAGCTTATCCCCCAAAGCCAGATGATTTTTTTTCTGCTAATTCCTCTGAAATTACACATACATTAGAATCATCTTCATTGATCAGACGGCCTTCTTTGATCGTTACATTTCCCGATAACACATTAGCATCCATCTCCATTTTTTTATTCCCAATCAGACTAATTCCTAAAATATCCGAACTCTGGTCTGTATCGCTGTCCTCTATTCTGGAAAAATTCACTGGATTTACCGCCGTCACAGCGGTTGTTATGTTATAATCGGAAATTCCAGAAACAGATGCAATTTTTTCTATATCCTCCATTCGCAGTGTTTCAAATGAATTATCCGTAGATATTCTCCAAGACGTACCCCCGGCCAGTTCCAGTTTTTCCACAAGAACGCCATCCAGGATGCCCTCTCCATTTTTCCCCAGTCTGCTTAATACTTCGTCAATCCTTGTATGACGGTTCGCTTCATTTTCTGCAAGAAGAAATCCGGCACCTACAGCCTGTCGTGTTTTGTCCTGTGTTGCTACACTGGCATTTTTGCCTGCCATACCAGATAACAGAAACAGGCTGATCATAAAAACTGTCAGAAAAAGCAGAATGCTCTTTACAGGTTTTCTTATTACAGAACGCACAGCCAGCTGAAAACTGTTCATTTCTTATCCCTCCATTCCTGATAAAATATCTCTGGGATCCGCTTTTAATATCGGAAACAGCGAAACCGCCACCGCCGCCAGTACAATGAAGCTCCCCCAAATCATCAGACTGCCTATATCTTTTCCCTGCAGAACAACATGCATAGAAATTTCTGTTGTTTGCGAATGAGTAAGAACTTTCTGTAAAAGTCCGGCCATAAGACTGCCCAAACCGCAGGCACCAGTTATAGATACCATAAACACCAGAAAAGACTCCAAAAATACTTGTAGAAAAATACTGTACTTTGATTTGCCAATACTAGTAAAAATAGCGGCTTCTTTTTGCCTTGAGCGCATCCACATACAGAGTAAAAGTGATACCGTCACGATTCCGGTTATAAGTGTCAGTACAAGCATAAGATTTGCTGCTCTTGTAATCTGATCTAATGGCAGCGCCATTTGCCTGTATAAAGTATCAGAAGAAGTATAACTTACCTTTTCAGAAAGAACCGAACGAAGCTGTTCCTCTATCATAGAAAGCTGCTCAGGATTTTTACAGTATACCGAAACTTTATAATACCCTGTATTTCCCAAAAGCTGCGAAAACGATTCGTTATCTGCAAATATCTGGTTTTCAATTCTGTCTGCCGAATCCATTTTTTCTGTCTGTTTTCGTTCACTTCCTGACAAAAACAGCCCGGTAATTTTTAAGGAAATCATCCTCCCCTCTGCATTTTCTATTTTAATATCATCACCCAGCTCTAACCCATTGGAATCCGCCAGCAAAGAATTGATAACAGCCCCTCTTTTATCCTTCGTAATATACCCGCCGGAAACCAGCCGGTATCGTCCCTCATCAAATGCACTGTCATTTTCCAAATCATCATAAGAAAACAGTGTTATTTTCTGATTGTTTTCTTCCATAGAATCATTGGCCGTGACAGGATAAAAATTGTCTGGAAACGCCTGCCCTCGATTCTGACAGTTAACCGCTGATACTTCTTCTAAATGCAGTATTTCTTCTACTTCCCGCTGTGTTATCTTATTATCTTTTTTTGTAATTTCCAAAACAATTTTGGATCTGGCTTTTTCCTGTATCGCAGCTTTAGAATCCTGCGCTGCCCTAATGATCATACTGGTACTCAGTATCATACTGCTAACCAGTAATAACACGAAAAACAAAAGAACCGTTTTTGCTTTTTTCCTTTTCAGATAACAAAACGCCAGTTGATAAAATGTCACAAATGTACCTCCTTTACTCATAACGCACAATCACTATTTTTTCAGCCGTCAGATGATGCGTATCTTCAAAATCACCATAAATCAGCAAAGAAGTCTGTTTCTTTATATCTGATATGGAAGCATCGTTAATACCTGCTTTTCCCGTTGTTATATTTATGTCTGCTTTCTGAAAAATGCAGTCTGTTTTATAAGATATATTTACGTTCGTTTCCTCATTTTCGTTTCCAGGAGCAGCGACAGCCGCTGTATTTTCATCTTCATTTGTAACCGGAGCGACTATGCAGCCGCTATCAGAAAATTCAACAACACTTCCCTGCAGAGCTGATGAACGAATCAGGTTTTCCCCATCTGTATTGTCTGATGTCCCCGCATGGTCTGCTGCGTTCGGTGTGTCATTCTCCTTTGAATCATTGACGGTATTATCATTTGCGGCATTGTAATCTGTATTTTGGGAACCTCCGCCTTCGGATACTCCGCACCCGTACAATGCCAGAACGCACATTCCTATCAGTATACCTCTCATAAACTTTATGAATTTCATGATTATTCCACCTTTCTTTTTTGATTGTACCGCTATTTTAAATAAAAACCTTTCCAAAAATCCTGTAAGATGAAAAAAATTCTTTCTGATTTTTTACAGGATTTTTAGATAATTCTCTGTTATACTGTTTTTTATGACAGATAGAAAAGGATGGTAAATATGAAAATACTTCTATTAGAAGATGATTTAGAACTTTGCGGTATCATACAGATGGAATTAGTGAAAAACGGATATCTCGCTGATTCCTGTAATGACGGAGAAACTGCTATGTTATATGCTTTAAATACAGACTACGCTTACGATTTAGCCATTATAGACCGGATGCTTCCTGTAATTGACGGTTTAACTATTATAAAAGCTATGAGAGCAAAGGGAATCTCTATCCCCGTTATCATCATTACCGGAATGTCTGCACTTGATGACAGAATAGAAGGATTAGACGGTGGCGCTGATGATTACTTAGTAAAACCGTTCCATGTGTAGGAACTGTTAGCAAGAGTACGGGCTCTGACACGCCGGCCGGCAGAACTAAAAACAAACCCAAAAATGACTTTTTTAGATTTAGAATTTGATAAAATGAACCGGGAATTGCTTTGTAAAGACAAACAGATTCTTTTGACTGCAAAAGAATCCGAATTATTATATGTTCTCATGCAGAGTCCGGAAACTCTTTTTTCAAGAGAACAGCTTATATTAAAAATATGGGGGACAGGCTCCGGTGTTGAACCGGGAAACGTAGATAATTATATCTCTTTTCTCCGCAGGCGGTTAAAAGAGCTTCAAAGTTCCTACAAAATAAAAACCGTCTATGGAGCCGGATATAAACTGGAGGGATCCGATGCTTAATCATTTATATAAAAAGCTGCATATCATGTTTACCATTTCTATTATGCTGATCATTACACTGATTATAGGTATTCTTTCCGTAAACTATATCAAAGAACAGTCCGTAAATGACAGTACCTTTTTTCAGAGAATGGCTACATTTATGATTTATCAGCTGGAAGACAGCGGCCAGAACATAGAAGCTGTACTAGATTCTTACGAAGACAAATATTCTATATTCTGCTCTGCCAGGGACGCTGATGGAATTATGATATATAAAAGTAATTTGAATTTCCCTGCTGACACAAATACACTTCTGGAAAATTTTAACAGCCAGATATCCAGACAGCTGACACTGGTTACAGATCTTCGTCTATGTCAGAGCAGAATGGGATTATTGAATTTACTGGCACATCCAGTGAAAAATACTGGGGAATTTCCGCAAAAGTAATTTCTAAAGACGATAAGACGTATTATTTAACACTGATTTACAAGCAGAGATCCGCTTTTCAAATTTTGCAGACACAAATTCCTTTCTATTCTGCTCTATGGGTTATTGCTTTGTCGTCCGTAATCTTTGTAAGCCGGCTGCTATTGAAAAAAACATTTAAACCGACAGAACAGGTTTTAAAAAGCCAGAAAGAATTTATTGCTTCTGCTTCACATGAACTGAAATCCCCGCTTGCGGTCATTCTTGCTAACGCCGGACAGTTAGAGCAGCATGCGGATCATCAGGGACTTCAAAAAGCAGTAAAAACTATAGATTCAGAATGTATGCGAATGTCAAGGCTGGTAAATGATATGCTGCTTTTAGCCTCCTCTGACGCAAACACATGGTCGTTATGTAAAAGTGATGTTAATGTCGATACGCTACTGATTACTTTATATGAATCTTATGAGCCGGTCTGCATTGGAAAAAAATATCTTTACATCTGGATATTCCAGAAAACAGTTACCCGGCTCTTTATACAGATCAGGAAAGGCTCATGCAGATACTGAATATTTATATGGATAATGCTATCCGCCATTCCATAAATAACCGGCATATTGAAATTCGCACAGAAGTAACAGCAAAAAATATAACGTTTCTTGTGGCAGACCACGGACAGGGAATTGCACAAAAAGACAAGCCGTATATTTTTGACCGTTTCTACTGTGCTGATAAATCAAGAACGGATAAATCAAATTTCGGTTTGGGACTAAGTATCGCTAATGAACTGGCAAAAATGCTGAATGGCAGAACTGGATTCAAAGACACCAAAGGCGGCGGTGCCACATTCTTTGTAACAATTCCTCTCAAATAAGTATTACCTGTTCCCCATTATGTGAAGGCCTGAAATCTGCCGGCCATCAGCAGACACCAAAATACACTGATCACTGCTGACGCAATATTTACAAGGCTCCGGCTTTCTTTACTCCTGACACATAGTACTGAGAGAATCAGGCCTGCCACAGCACAGGCAGCATTGACCGCTGCCCAGACCGTGCTTACCCCTTCAGGCAGCGTGACTTCAAGTAACACAGGGATAAAAACCAGCAGCGGAAGGACACTGATTACCAGCGAAATTCTGCTTAAAGTTTTCTTTTCGTTACATTCCATAATAATTTACCTCATTTCTTTTTTTCCAAATCTGATTACAGCAGCCGAAAATACCAGTAAAAAGACCAGTACTGCAGCCGGCAACGCCCGTGCCCAGCGGTATCCACATATGACCGGAGCGGGACGAGACCATAAGCATAAATGACAGGACAGGCATCGACGTAAGGAATGAATAGCCTGCAAACTGGATCAGAGTCCCCATTTCAAACGCCCCCTGCGGCAGCTGTGTCATACCAATCCGCATAAGCACCAGATTCTGCAAAGCGACTGCCAGCAGAAACATAGCAGTGTCTTTTTACGCACAAGGAAGCTGAGAAAAGCATAAGCCGCGCCCAGAATACCGGCAGCCAGCAGTACCGGGATAACGCCCGTGCGTTTTTCTTTCCGAAGTTCAACAGCCAGTACATTCATAATTCTGCCCTCTGCTTTCTGGCAGCGTTGTCCTGCTCCACCATGTTTAGAAACCTGTGATATTATACTAGCCCTTAACTGTACGGATGAGAGCATTTCCCTGTCCGTATCAGATAACGGTGCCGGCATGTCAGCTGAAAAATTAAAAGAACTAAGTGAAAAACCTCATTATATGGAAAGTACAGATGACAGGTTAGATTTAAGACATGGCCTCGGACTCATTCTTGTCCATCAGATTGCAGACGCCCATAACGGAACTATGCAGATTGAAAATGAAGAGCAGAAAGGCTGCAGAATCAGCTTGAATTTTCCGATGAACGCAGGCGGCTGAATAAAAACCAGCCCTTCCTGCCTTATAACAATGGTGCTCTGGAGACATTGCCGCAAGGCTTATCCATGGGCTGTCGCACCAAGTAAAACATATACAGGATATAGTACAACGGTTTAAACCAGCTATATCCTGTATCCATTTTCTTAATGTGACAGCCCCATACTGGCTTATTTCTCTAACTGCCTTTTATTCACTTCTTTACATATACTTTTGTTTTAAATGTTACAGAATCACCGCTGGAAAGATTAATCGTTGTTTTGATTACTGCGCTTCCCTGCCTGCGTGCTGTCACTCTGCCGGATCTGCTTACATATGCGGCATTTGACTTTGTGGAACGGAATACAACACTGTCTACACTCCGTTCATAAATATCATACCATTCTTCTTCCGTAAGATCGTCAAATTCACTCCCTCCTGCAGCAATAACCTGTATTTGAAATGTCCTGCCCTTTTTCATTGTCTTTTTCGCAGGAGACACGCGCAGGTCTTCCGGAATCAGTGTATTTGCCTCAATAATATCCGGTTCCGGATCAATTTCATAATCTGTATCCGGGTCTTCTTCATCGAAATATTCCAGCGCTTCATCTTCTTCTGCATAGTCTTCGCTGCCATCCCCGCCAGCCTGTACGCTTAACGGCATCGGCAGGCTGCACATTACAAATGCCAGTAATGCAGCAACAATTCTTTTTTTCATGATATTTTTCTCCTTTTTAATTTATAAAAACACGGCCCGCGTTTATCCGGCCAGTGCTCTTGTTTCACTTTATGAATCCATTTCCCGCAAACAGGCACTAGTCCGCAATAACAAAAGACGCCTGTCCGGTCTTTCTGCTTTTTTTCAGTTTCACTGACTGCGGCTTGCTCCAGCTTCCGTAATAGATTTTCTTTCCAGCTTTTTTATAGGTTCTGACTTTTATAAACATCTGCTTTGTACCAGTCTTATATTTTGTTAGAATCAGCCCTGTTTTTTTCGTCTTTTTTCTGCTTTGTCCAGAAAATTTCTTATTGTAAGCAATTGCATATTCATAACCATCTGCTGTTTTTTCCGGCTTCCACTGTATACGCACACCGTTTTTCTGCCAGACTGCTTTTGTAATTTTTCCCTTATGCGGCACTGCAGTAAGACTTATCCTGCGGACGGCAGCTTTATAACCATTCCCTCCGGCAGCTTTGATTTTAACCGATACCGGACCATAACCTTTAACCGTAACTTTACCATTAGTGTTTACCGAAAGGATTTTGGTGTTACTGCTTTGATAGGTTAGTTTACCGGTTCCGGTTGTCCTTGCATTCAGCAAAAACGATGAGCCGTAAGCTGTCTTTCCTTTTTTGATGGCAGATGAGCTATAAGTGATTTTCTGGGAAACAGAAGTACCCTCTGAGCCATACAGCAAAACACTCCCGATTACCTGACAGCCGTTCAGATCAGGAAATTTATCAGAAGCAATAATTTCAGCACCGGCACCCATTCTGCCAGGTTTTACACTGAATTTAACCTCAATCCCATCTGCGGCTTCATATATTTCGCCGGTACGTTTATAAACCGTGACTGTAATCTTCGTACTGCTTGTACTGTCAGCTTTCAGCATGGGAAATTCTATGTCCATAAGCAGCACAAAATCAGTTTCAATGGCTTTATTCAATTCTTTTCCTTTAACACGTACGGTCATCTCTTGCGTTTTTTCTGCATCCTTTTTTGCGGTACGCAAATGCTGTCTTCCATCGTTTTTGTCTATAACTGACTGCTTTGACACCATACTGCCGCCTATCGCTGTACCCGCATCAGTCCTTACTGCCATTCCAAACAGAACTGCCAGTGAAACAACCGCTGCTGCTAATTTTTTTATCATCTTAGTTCAGTATCCTCCATTTTTCATCCGCTTCATCTTATTTTTTTGCCAGAAGTTTAACATAGGAAACTTTTAGCTTTCCCTTAAATTCAGATTCTTTCAGCCATCTGTATCCTTTTTCCTTTGTTCCCCTTCCAGAAGATTTATAAGAATCTAAAATCAGATATTTTCCGCTGCTCTTATCATAAGCTGCAAGCGCCATTAAATGGCCTGGAACATGGATAACCGTAGTCCCTCCGTTTTGGAGGTGGGAACGGGCATCCCTGACACTGCTCCTGCTTCCAGAATATTTAAACCCATAGTCCTCCCCGCATTCATCTGCAAACGCCTTATACAGACCTGAAGAAGTACCGCTTCCATTTATCCTGTAGCCATTGTCTACAGACCATTCTGCCAGTTTGGACGGCTCTATAAAATTCCCAGTCATATAATATACAGCATTGACATATGACAGTACCCCGCAGCCAGCACTGGACAAGTCCGCTTTTTTGCCGCCTGGTCCTTTGCCGTAAGAAACGCCTGCCCACCTTTTATCCTTCTGGCTGAATACTGTAACTGATTTATTCTGTGAGTTCCCCTTCGCCGGAACTGTCTTCACCAGTTTAAACTTCTGGGCTGCTGAGCCATTCGGCTGATAAACCTGGATATTTGTACCATTAGCTGCCGTGCCCCCTGACACATCCGCCATCTTTCCATTGCACTTGCACATAAGTGAATAATATCCATTGCCTGCACTTTTCAGCTTCCACCGCTGTGCATTCGAATTATTTGATGCATACTGCCGGATATTTGTACCGTCCGCAGAAGCTCCCCCTGCACAGTCTACGGCTTTGCCGCTGTTTACATTCCTGATCGTATAATATCCATCCTGGTTGTAAGTAAATTCAAACTTCTGGGCATTTGTGCCGTTATCCCGGTATAGCTGAAGATTCGCACCGCTGGCGGCCGAAGCACTGTCTATATCCCACACATACCTGCTGCTGACTGCTGATACTACTTTATACGTTCCGTCTGATACCGGCCTGGCAGCACTGCCTGTACCGTCCTGTTCACCGGCAATCCCCCCATCTTATAGCCGCCTGATACCGGATAGATTACCTGTTTATAGTCTCCGGATTCAGACAGCTTATAACAGGTATCCCCTGCAGATACAGAGCCACAGGCTTCTTTCCCATCTGCACGCTTATAGGCTGTAACCCAGGTTTTCTGCGTCCACTTTTCTGCTGCCCCGTTCGCAATGTTATAATTTGTAAATTCTTTTCTTGCAAACCATGCCGTTCTCGTTCCCCCGCTGACCGGATATTTTACCTGGACAGCATTTCCGCTTATTTTCAGTATCCTGCACTCATCCGTCCGACAGTCAATATAGCCGCCCGTTTTTGTCCTCAGGTCTGCTGCTGTACAGGCATATACCCGGCCTGCAGACTTCAGGGTATAGCATAAGACCGGCCTGCCGGATGAAATCGATGGCAGAGATACTGATGCACACAATGGCACAGCCCATGCAATACACAGCACAGCTGCCAGCAGCAGCATTATTTGTTTCTTTATTTTCATGATCATATTCTCCTCCCTCATCAGACATCCTGTAAATGATAAAATAATCGTTCCTTCTAATCCCGCCTGTTATGTTTTGCTCCCGATACCCTTTCTTCCGTTCCAGCAGGCAGCTCTGTACAGACTCCAATCCGAAAAATTTCCCCTATTAAAAACCACCCCTTTCTCAATTCTTTTTAACTCATATTATGCCAGCGGACAGCTTCATCCATCTGATTTTTATGCGCTGTGCGTAAAGCAGACTCTTATTTTACTGCAAATATTTTTCTGCAATGCCAGACTTATATCAAAAAGTGTACTTTGTGATAGCAGCGGCGTATATTTCTGGCGGAAGAAAAGCAGTGAAAAACTTCTGCAGATGCAGGCCAGTCTCTATCCGTTATTTATGTTCGTAATGACACAATTAGAATTGCGGCTTTAAGTATTGATTACCCGGACGCCGGGCTGAGACACATTTTCCTTTTTCTGTTCCTCCTGCGAACAGTAAGATAAATGTATGCAAATTTATTCAAAAACCTTGCATCTACACCAATAATATGTTAAATTTAGGTAGAAACAAAAACTATCAAAAAGTACACCTTTTGATAGTTTTTTACATCATTTTCCCTTGAAAAATCCGGCATTTCCGCATTCTACGGTAAAAATCGGCGCACTCATCTCCGTCCTTTCCAGCACTTCTTCAAAAGAAGGACTGCTTATCTATAAAAATATCTATCCCAGCTGTTTCCTGCACTGCTATACGTTTCCAAATAGAGATTGACATAAATTTCATAAAGCAATATGATTATTTCAAATACCAGATAAGGAGAGTAACTGAGATGCAGGAGTTTATTACACCACCAAACCATAGAGGTTTTTCCGCTAAAAGGCTTTTTGATGAAAATGGCAGAATCAAATGGGGCGCAATTGCCTATATTGAAAAAGGCGGCGGCGGTCCAGAGGGAAACCATATACATAGTGATAATCATATTTTTATTGTAGCTGATGGCGAAGCAAAAGTTGTTCTTGATGACATGGAAGTAATTGTCAGAAAAAATGAATCTTTTTTCGTAGATGGCATGATACCTCATTCCATCTGGAATAACGCAGATCAGACAACGGTAGTAATTAAAATTTCTACAGAGAGGGAACACAAAAAAACGGCAAATACAGATCTTCTATAGATAAGAATGGGTGAAAAGCTAGAAAATAAGCTTTTCACCCATTCTTTGTAGAATTTCAGAAAAATCAATTTCTAAATTTTCAAATATTCCAGCTTTCACCTTATCTGAAAATGAAAATTCCTCCATAGTTTCCCGTTCAAAACTATATACCATAATACGGTCTTTCTCAGTATCAGCAATCCAGTATTCTCTGACGCCTGCCGTTCCATATTTCAGCATTTTTTTATTATAATCATGTGCCCTGCTGCCAGGTGAAACAACCTCGATTACCCAGTCCGGTGCGCCTTTGCAGCCCTCGTCTGTGAGTTTGTTTTTATCACAGATAACACAAATATCCGGTTCCAGATATACCGTGTTATCTGCATTTAAAAACACAGCAAACGGAGCCGGAAATACCTGGCAGGAGCCATTGTGCTTTCCTATAAAATCCCTGATTCTATAGGATAATTCCATTACCACATACTGGTGTTTCATACCTGGTGCAGACATCATATATAAATCCCCGTCTATCAGCTCTGCCCTTTCCCCATCTGGTAATGCATAAATATCATCTATTGTATAACATCTGCTTAGCTGTTTTGCCGTATCCATCTGCTGCACCCCCCCCTTTAGAATCTATGAAACAAATTTTATTTTCATAGCTATCCCACACTAATATTCTCTTTTCCACGTTATTCTCCTGCAAATTCTTATTTATTATTACGTTCCAAACGGGCAGGCAGCCATGCAAAGACCGCAAGCATTTTTTTCCCATGCGTTTTAACATAGATACTTCTCTTTTCATTACATAACTGATAATCTATTATATCACTACTTAATGAGCTGATATTCCATTGCTCATCATGCAATGCTTTATGTGGACAAACATCAACATATTTTTTACAATTTTCAGGACAATTACTCTTTAAGATTTTGTTACCATAAACAAATTTCTCATTTATTAAGATTACAGATAGTCTTACTCTTGGTCCATATTTTTCTGTAATAACAACATCATTTTTTCCAATACTTTTTTTGCATCTTGAATGCCCTTTTCAAATTTCTCTTCAGAATATGTTTCGATTGTAAGCTGTTCCCCTTAAGGTACTGCAAATACTAAAGCAGATTTATATGTACTTGCATATTCACTATATGCAATACTTGTAAATCCATAAATAACTTCTGGATATTCTAAAAATATATTGCGAATATTTTTTTCCACCATGTAAACTACCTCACAAACTATTTTCCAGTTGTTCTCTAGTAGATATGGGGATTACTCCCCATACCCCTATACAAAACCGTACGTGCGCTACTAACGCATACGGCTTTTCACTTTACATTCATATGTTATCTACCTAGCAAACTCACCCTGATTTGTGGCCGTATTAATGGAAAAGTTCTCAATAGTCCTTTGGTGAAAGCTTCCCATGTATAGCTCCTTCTTTGGCTTCTGCGGTTCAGCCACTTAAACAGCAACATCTTTGTATTGTGCAGATACAGGCACATTTCCTCCATGTTATCTGTCACTCCATAATACTGGTAATGTCCTCTTAGTTTGGCATTTACCATCCTGAATATCCATTCCAGCGGCATATCCCTGTGACTCTTTATCCACTCTTTCATCGCCTTTGTCTTGCTGCATAGTTTCTTACGGCTTGTCTTTACTTTGCACCGGAAAAAGCGTTTCTTTGCATCCGCTCCACAGTAAAATGTAAATCCCAGAAAGTCAAATGTCCCTGGCTTCCCTTCGCCTCTCCTTTTCCTGTCTTCCTCCGCAAATCTTCCAAATTCCAGTATTCTAGTCTTCTCTTCCGCCAGCTCCAGCCCATATTTGGCAAACCGTTCCTCCAGCCTCTGACGGAATACTTCTGCCTCATACTTTTTCTGAAAACAGCAGACAAAATCATCAGCATAGCGTACTAGATAACTCTCTCCCCTACACTGTCTCTTCACAATCACATCAAACCAGTTATCCAGCACATAATGCAGGTATATATTCGCCAATATTGGACTCGCCCCATTTCCCTGCGGTGCCCCCCTTTCACTGTCAAGATACCTGCCGTCTTCCATGATTCCCGCTTTCAGAAATTTCCCTATGATTCCAAGGAATTTTCTGTCCGCTATGTCATGTGCCAGCATCTTCATCAGCCATTCGTGGTTTACATTGTCAAAGAATCCTCTGATGTCTGCCTCTACCACATAATTTGTCTTCTGATACCTCACTGTCTCAACGACCTTCTTTACTGCCTTGTGGCAATTCCGGTTTGGTCTGAACCCATAGCTCTTGTCATAAAACTTCGGCTCATAAATCTGTTCCAGTATCTGTGCAATTGCGTTTTCCACCAGTTTATCCTCGTAACAGGATATACCCAGCGGCCTCATTTTGCCTTTTGTCTCTTTCGGAATATAAACCCGTCTTGTTGGATTTGGGCTGTAGCTTCCGCTCTTCATTCTCTTTACAAGATTCTCAAGGTTTTCTTCCAGATTCCGTCCATATTCTTCTTTTGTCACTCTGTCTATGCCGCTGGCCTTGTTCTTATCCATAGCCTTATGGATTGCTTTCAGGCTTCCAGCATTGATATATGACGCCAGATTCTGGACTTTTCCATCTGTTGCGTTCGCTTTTGCGATGTTATATTGTATTCCAAGTAATTCATTTATCACGTTGCCAGCTCTCCTTTGTCTGCATGACCCTGATTTACCTGAAGCTGTAAAGTGTACACCCCTTCCCTCCACTGTGATTGGCAGTTTCTTTGGTACTATGAGTGTATCGGACTTCCTGCTGTCCTTTTGGATTCCTGCCTCATTCCTTCGGTTTGGTTTCCATACCTTTTCTTTTCAAGGAGACAGCAGGATCTCGGCTGTTCCGTATAATATAATTATCATCAACCTCGCCAAGCTCTCAGACTGGGGGATGCCCTTATTCCCTCGCCCTATCGGTCATAAGGGTGTTGTCTGCTGCGTATGTAAACGCATCGACCATTTCCAACCCTATATCTATTTCCCAGCTCAATCACTTCACTTTCGTTTCGGCTCTGTTGCTCCCTGTCCTACGCTTAAATCTGACGTTACCGCTTCGACTCCAAGGACTCGGTACAGGCGGTTGGCTAAACCTTACCTGACAGGATTCTCCTGTTTTATATTATCAGCTTACAAAGACAGGCAGAAATACCTTCTCCTGCCAGTGGAAATCAGCTATGCTGATTTCTCAGCCCGCGCTACATACAGTATGTGCGAACCGTCCCCAAATCTTTCCCCGGTTCCTAAAAAGCAC
>CAJTVR010000104.1 GCA_910580075.1 uncultured Eubacterium sp.
CCGAAAAAAATCACTTGGCTTTACGTCTATTTGTCATATCATCATCACGGCTCAATCTCTCGTATAATGGAATGATTTTGGCCTTCGTCATAGCGTCTGCCTCCCTGCATAAAATATGCCCTAAATGTATCCTTCACTAATCATGAAAAAACCTCGTGATTAAGAAGTCATTTAGAGCATATATCACCGGATGCCATTTCATTGTATTTCCGAAACACGTAAGGCAGACTTTTATTCTTCCGCAGCCAGCCATCAGCCGCCTTTGTGCTGCAGTCTGCCAGGCATGTTGTTTATTCTTCCACAGCCAGGCAGAGTAGAACGTCTGCCCTGTTACAGGCCCAGCCAGGAAACCAGCATCTTTCTATTTCTATTTTTCTTCAAAGTCAAACAAATCCTCTATCGTAACGTCAAACACCCTTGCAATGCTGTACGCAAGCAGCATGGAAGGATTATAACGGTTTCGTTCCAGCTGCATAATTGTCTGTCTTGAAACACCTGTTAAATCGGCAAGCTCCTGCTGCGTCATTCTTTTTGTAGCTCGATATACATGTATCTTACTGTCAAACTGGTATTTATTCCTGTTTGCCACGGGCTCACCGCCTTTCTATCTATTGAATTGTTCATGTATTCACAAGCATAACATAATTCCTGTATTTTGTCTAAGAAAGATTCATGTATTTATGAAATAGACTCAGTCCTGAGCTGCCGCTACGCTGCGTTTGATTTGTATCAGGAGAAGCACCATGCTGACACCCAGCAGAATATGCCCGATGCCGGCGATCCCTGAGACTGCTGCACTCATGCCCGAAGAAAGTTCCGGTACCAGTACCTGGGTCACTCCCCGTACGGCAAGCATCAAAGCGGTCAGATTCAGTCCGGCATGATAGACAGCCAGCACCCGCCCGGTTTTCTCACTCGTAAAAGAAAAGCTTTTTTCCAGTAAAAGCAGCAGCAGGAAAAACATCATTCCAGTCAGAAAATAATGGGTATGTACTACAGAAAGTGTGGTTTTGGCAGTAAATCCGTTAAATTTAGTAAACTCCCGGTAAAATACGCCGCCAGCCATCGCAAGAACTGCGTACAGCAAGGCTGCATTTATATAGCGTTTCATCATCGTTCCTCCTTCATTAAAATCCCTGTTTTATAATCACTTATAACAGCTTCAGCAGATCTAAATACCAGTGGTCCATAATGCTTTCATAAGGAATCTGCACGATCCTGTCTTTTGAATGTTTTTCATAGATACATGCTTCTGATACACCAGCCAGGCCCGGAAGCTTATAAAATCCGCCAAAGACAATCCAGATCTCCCCTTCTGCATTGTTTTCTTCTAAAAACCGCTCAAAGGCTTCCCTTTGAACATAAACATATCTGTCATCATATGAAATCATCTGAGCCAGTTTCCCGGTATCAGCAGAAATCACCTCCGGTTTCCCGTCGTCATTTCCAACCAGAATATCCCTGCTGACAATGCTCCTGGCGTAAGAATGGGCATGTACCGTCAGCAGCATGGCAGACACTGTAAAAACAGCCGCAGCTGTCATGCCTTTGCACAGTCTTTTTTTGTATGGACGGAATCCGGCGATTTTGCTGATCCGCCGTTTCATATCTGCAAATTCCCGTTCTCCCGCATAGGCTGCGGCAGACGGAGTGCCATCCGGTCCGGCCTGCAGCAGCCTTATGGTTTTCAAAAGCAGCAGCCCGTATTCATATGCCGTGCTCCCGGTTCTTTGTATACATACCCTGTCACAGATATCTTCCAGATCTGAACGGAACTGTTTTTGAAAAACAGCCAGAAACGGGTTTACCCATAAAAGGCAGCGCAGGATTTCCCATGCAAATCCAATCCATAAATGTCCTAGCCGGATATGTGTCTGCTCATGCTGTACTAAAATCCGCAATTCATCCCTTCCATAACTGTCCAGTATAATTCTTGGAATTACAATCTCTGGCTTCAGCAGCCCGAATGTAAACGGAGTAACCTTCATATCTGTAACTCTGACTGAAAGACCATAAAAGCTAACCGTTTCCATTCCGGCAGCCGCCCTCCCAAGGCGCAGCCGTTTTCGAAATATACACACGGCAGATACAAACACACCTGCCATATAAATACGGTCAGCCCACAGGCAGGTCATTGTTCTTTGTGTGATCCGCCATGTCATTCTCAGTACGGCTTCATTTTCATAAAACATCTTCAGCCTTCCAAGGAACGGGATGACCAGAAATGATAACCACAGCAGTCCTCTTAGAAAAGTATGTTTTGAAAAAAATCTGCGCAGCAGCATGACAAGCCAGATTAGTACAAAGGAAAAGAGCGCACACCGCACAAGCTGGGTCGTGTAATATACAGTACTAAACTCTATAAGGCTGACAAGCCGTTCCCAGTCAGACATGCGGCCCGCCCTCTTTTATTTCCTGCACAGACTGCGCGCCCTGGTCCCTGCTTTTCTTAAGAATCTCCTCCAGTTCTCTAATTTGTCCGTCCGTCAGGACAAGACTCTGTAAAAGTGCAGCAACCGCACTTGATCCATTTCCGGAAAAATAGCTGTCTACGAACTTTCTGCTCTTCTCCTTCACACATTCCTCCCTCGGCTTGCGCGGATAATAGTGGTAAACCCGTAAGTCATGCTCATCCACTGTATAGCCAAGGACATTTTTCTGGTTCAGGCGGTTCATCAGCACCCGTACCATCCTTTGCGACATATTTACATTTCCCTGCATCCTTTTACAGACCTCAGACGATGTCAGCGGCCCGCTGCACGCCCACAGGACTTCCATAATCTGCCATTCGCTCGGTGTAATCTCTTCCTTTGCCATACTGCATCCTTCCTTTTGCATTCATATTTCCACGTTATCCGCGTTCCCGCCGCATCAGCTGATTGCCATAAGATATAAAAATCCCAGTCAGCACAAGGCAGGTTCCTGCCGCCGCATATCTTTGCCATCCATCCAGATTTAGAAAATCCAGCCAGTCAGTTTCTGTCCACAGCACAGACACCAGATTTGCCCCCATATGAGCTGCCGCAGCTGCAATCAGGCTTCCAGTTTTATATACAATATGTGCCAGCAGAATCCCAAGCACAGAAGCATAAAAAAACTGTACCAGGTTAAAATGCAGCGCACCAAACAGCAGTGCAGAAAAAACTGCAGCCATTGTCTCGCTGCTCTTTGTACGCAGTCTCTGATATACAAAACCGCGGTAAACCAGTTCTTCTGCCACAGGAGCCAGCACACACAGCGTTATGATTTCCAGAGCCAGATCCTGCTGGTAAAATACTTCTGTTACACGGGCATATCCTTCCGATAGCGCATGATCCTGAAATTTGGACTGAATCACTGCGAAAATATAATTATTCACGATCCCGCACATCACCACCGCCACAGCATAGCAGAAAGAGGCCGGATAGCGGAAAACTGTTTTTTTCCGGCTTTTTACAGTCACATGTTCCCTGTGCGCAAACCAGATAAAGACAGCCAGACAGATGGATACAGACACAGCCTGGAGCAGAATTGCTGAATCCAGAAAACCGCCTGCTGATAAAAATGCATACACGGTATTGGACAGCAGCGTATAAACAAGCGCCGGAACCGCTGCATACAGCAGATGTTTCCATTCTGGCTCTGGCTGCCGGCCAGGTTTTTGTTTAGTCATGGTTTTGTTCCATCCTGTCATAAAGCTGCTGCACACTCTGATGCAGAACCGGATGCTGATACCATGGCGCAATCTCACAAAGCGGCTCTAATACAAAGCGCCTGTTGTGCAGGTCCGCATGCGGAATCGTAAGCTGCGGTGTATTAAGCGTAATATGATCATAAAACAGAATGTCCAGATCCAGCGTCCGCGGACCCCAGTGCACTTCTCTCTTTCTATCTGCATGTGCCTCAATTTCATGCAGAACATGCAAAAGCTGTCCCGGATTCAGTACAGTTTCCACACGCAGCACGCAGTTTAAGAAACTGTCCTGATCCGTATTTCCATAAGGTTCTGTCTCTATAATTTCCGACTGTTCACATACTTTGCAGGAAACAAGCGCATCCAGCTCTTCGATTCCCTTTTGGATATAAGCTAAGCGGTCTCCCATATTTGAACCAAGAGAAAGATAAGCACTGTGACGGGTGCGGTCCACTGACACACTGACATTTTTAATCGGCAGCCCGATCGGTGCCCATGGCTTTTTCACTTTAATACGGATTTTTTTGACCTGTCCGTATTTTAACAGCAGCTCTTCTGCCAGATTTTCCGCTGCAGATTCAATCAGCTTGTATGTGTGTTCCTGCATATACTTTGTCACAAAATGGCAGACTTTTCCATAGTCAATCGTATATTCCAGGTTATCTGTCTGCCCGGCCATGGACAGGTCTAAGTCCATATAGACAGAGACCAAAAACTGCTGCCCTAAAATATTTTCTTCCATATATACGCCATGTTTTGCGTATATGCTCAGGTCCTGGATAATAATCTGATCCATTTTTCTTCCCCCTTGTATGCATTTTTATTAGTTTAAAAAACGGGATAATAGTCTTATGAACTATTACCCCTGGTGAAAACAAATTTATCACAATCTAAAATAAAGCTATAAAACTAATCAGTAAGCAATTTTTATCTGACTGATAACAGTATAACCTATTTCTGCCAAATGTCAATCTGATAACACTATTTTTCACAGTCACTGCTTTCACAATGGAATTTGGGCAGAGCTGGAGCATTAAGAAAAATGATACAGTATTTCCTGCGCCATGCGCACGGCACGTACATTCTCCTTCACATCATGAACCCTGACAAATGCACAATGCTTTAAAACCGCAAGCACCGTCGTCACCAGCGTTCCCTCTATCCGTTCCGTAACCGGCAGATCCAGTGCCAGCCCGATGACCGACTTGCGGGATGTCCCGAGCAGCAGCGGATATCCCAAAGCTCCCAGCTGTTCCAGACACCGAATCGCTTCCAGGTTATTTTCATATGTTTTCGCAAAACCTACGCCCGGGTCTAATATGATTTTCTCATCCCTGATCCCGGCATTTTTTGCAATGCGGACAGATTCTTTTAAATCAGCTGCCATATCTTCCATAAAATTTACATATGGATTTTTATCAGGATGGCTGCGGTTATGCATCAGGCAGCAGCATGCATCTGCCTGTGCAATGACTCCTGCCATCTGCTCCTCATATTTCAGGCCCCAGATGTCATTTACCAGATCAGCCCCTGCCGCAAGACAGGCGCTGGCCACCCTGCCTTTATACGTATCAATAGAAATCGGAATGTCAAAATTTTTCCGAAGTTTTTCTATTACAGGTACTGTGCGTTCAATCTCCTCTTCCTCTGAAATCTGCTCATAGCCCGGCCTTGTAGATTCTCCTCCCGCATCGATTAAATCCGCGCCTTCCTGAATCATCTGCTCAGCGTGCTTTAACGCTGCATCCACACTGTTCCATCTTCCTCCATCCGAAAATGAATCAGGTGTAAGATTCAAAATGCCCATGACATAAGTTTTGTTTCTCAAATCAAACTCTCTGGTTCCTATTTTCATAAATTCTGACACTGCTGTAATTCTCCTGATCATTATAATAGTCCTGGTCTTTTATAACGGAGCCGTTTTATCGTCTGAAATATCTCCTATAACCGCCTGAGCATCTGAAACACTCTGTTTTGCAGAGCATCATTTCCTTCAAAAACCCCTCTGGCTGCATAGGTAACCGTACTGCTTCCCGGTTTTTTAATTCCACGCATCGTCATGCACAGATGCTCTGCTTCCAAAACAACCATAGCCCCTTTTGGCTTTAAATATTCCATAACGGCATCTGCCGTCTGTGCCGTCATCTGTTCCTGAAGCTGGAGCCTTCTTGCAAACACTTCCACAGTCCGTGCCAGTTTGCTTAATCCTGCCACCTTCCCGTCCGGAATATATGCAATATGGGCTTTTCCATAAAATGGAAGCATATGATGCTCACACATCGAATAAAAAGTAATATCCTGTTCGAGAACCAGGTCTGTACGTTCTGCCTGAAACGACTTTGCCAGAGGTTCTGCCGCACTCTGCCTCATTCCGGCAAAAATCTCCTGATACATCCTTGCAATCCGCTGCGGAGTTTCCCTGAGTCCCTCTCTCTGCGGATTTTCACCGATTCCTTCCAGCAAAAGCCGGATTCCCTGCATAATTTTCTGTTCATCTATGTCCGCAGATGCTGTCTGATTCCGCGCCGCTTCCGCTTTTTCAGCTTCTGTCTGATTCCGCGCTGCTTCCGCTTTTTCAGCTGCAGCTGTATTCGCTGCAAGACTAGTTTCCTGCCTGTTTTCTGCTACCCTCATTCATCCTTCACCGCCTGTTTTAACTCCTTCAGATAAGAAAATGACCCGAACGCCAGCACCGCACCGCCTGTTCCTGCTGCTTCTTCTGCAAGCCTTACTGCCTGTAAAATGCCCGGGACATAAGAAACTGCCGTATGGTATTCTGCGGCCTGCTGCGCCAGAATCCGTCCGTCCAATGCCCTTGGATGATCCGGCGTAACAGTAAATACCGCTGCTGCACACGGAAGCATGATTTTAAGCACTTTTTTGTACTCTTTATCTGCAAATACTCCTATGATCAGTACAACCCTGCGGCCTGCCAGACAGTTTTGTACTGTTTCCCGCAAACGCAGAGCCGCTCCTTCGTTATGCGCTCCGTCTATATATACTTCCGGCTGTGTGCAGATTCTTTCAAACCGGCCTGGAAGCCAGGCTTTTGACAGTCCTTCCAGCACTTCCCTGGATGTTATGCGCAAACCCGTCCTTTTTAAAAGTGAAACTGCTGTCAGCACGCATGCAAGATTTTCCCTCTGACAGGCACCTGTCAGTGCAAGTGTTCCATGTATTCCGTGCAGATCAGCTGCCAGACAGTTCATTTTCTCCGCATCATCCGTTTCTTCACTTTTAAGAGCCGTTTCTATGCCTGCTTTTTCCTGTCCGGCTGCTGCCATACCGCTTTCTATGCTGGCTGTTTTTTCATGTCCGGCTGCTGCCGCGCTGCTTTCCATGCCAGCTTCTTTTTCCTGCTCACCTGCCGCCACCATACCGGCTGTCTCAAACCTGCTTTCCTGAGCATCATAGGCAAAGTTACAAATCACAGAGCTGTCAGCTTTCCATAGTTCACTTTCTTTTTCTGCCGCAGCCTTTTTGATTACTTCAAGTACCTGCGGCTGCTGCGGCGCTGTCACACACGGGCATCCAGGTTTGATAATGCCGCATTTTGCCGCTGCAATTTCACAAAGGGTATCACCCAGATATGCCCTGTGGTCTATGCTGACAGATGTCAGGATACTCAGAAACGGATGTGCAATCAGGTTTGTTGCATCCAGACTGCCGCCCATTCCTGCCTCAAGCAGAACGATTTCACAGTTTTCTTCCTGAAAATAACAAAAAGCGGCTGCCGTTTCCACTTCAAAAGCTGTCGGCCGCCGGAGTCCGTCCTGCTCCATAGAAACACAGGCCCGCTGTACTCTTTCAATCAGTCCTGCAAAGCGTTCTTTCGAAACCGGCTCTCCATTTATTTTGATAATCTCTTCCGGTTCAAATACGGCAGGCGACGCATAAATACCTGTACGGTATCCGCAGGCCATAAGAATCTGTGCCAGCATGGCGCACACAGAACCTTTTCCATTTGTTCCGGCCACATGCACGTAAGGAACCTGTTCCTGGACATTTCCAAGACGCTCCATCAGGCTGCGTATGCTGTCTAATCCAAAAATAATTCCGGCTGTGCCTGTTTCCTTTATAAAATCTCTGGCCTGTTTATATTCCATCTTATCTTTATACTCCTTGTATACTCCGCTGCTCTCCATGCTCCTTTGAATTCCGCCGCTGTTTACAAAACAAGAGCTTCTTTCCCAAAAATAAGCGCCTGATTAGACTGTCCTACGGCTGATATCCGCCTGGCATTTCTTTCCTTTCATCGTATCCTTTTTCCTTATTATATCCTTTGTACCCTGCACGCTCTGTGCAGCTTTTGCCAGGAATTTTATGAATCGCTTTCCCAGTCCAGTTCGTCATTTTCTGCTTTCTTATCTCTTGTCATTAATTCAAAGACCGCTTCTTTTGCCGGTTTATCTTCAAATAATACCGCATTGACCTGTTCAATAATCGGCAGGCTGACGCCGTATTTACGGGACAGTCCCATCGCCGCTTTTGCACAGTAAACGCCTTCGACGACCATTTTTACCTCGTCCATCGCCTCTTTCATCGTCTTTCCCTGTCCGATCAGCATGCCCGCCCTGCGGTTGCGGCTGTGCCTGCTCGCACAGGTTACGATTAAATCTCCAATGCCGGTAAGGCCGTTTAATGTCTCATATTTTGCGCCCATTGCAAGTGCCAGCCTGTCAATCTCATTAATGCCCCTTGTAATAAGCGCCGCTTTGGTATTATCGCCATATCCAAGCCCGTCTGCCATTCCGGCTGCCAGGGCAATGACATTTTTCAAAGATGCCCCGATTTCCATGCCAGTCACATCCGGACTTGTATAGACACGGAATGCTTCGTTCATAAAATAATGCTGCACCTGCTCTGCTGTTTTTCTGCTCCTGGCCCCTGCTACAAGAGCGGTTGGCATGCCCCGGCCTGCCTCTTCTGCATGAGACGGCCCGCATAAAACTGCGATAACTGCCTGCGGGATTTCCTGTCTGATTATCTGGGAAAGGGTCATAAGCGTATCCTCTTCAATTCCCTTTGCCACACTGATGATCAGCTGATCCTTAACGGCATACGGCGCGATTTCCCTTGCTGTGTTCCTGACATACATAGACGGAACTGCAAACACAAGCGCTTCCATGCCGGATACAGCCTCCTTTTTGTCTGTGGTAAACTGTATCGTATCTGCAAGCATAACGCCCGGGAGTTTATCCACATGCTCCCGGTGCTTTTTTAACATCTCAATCTCAGATGCAACTGCCGACCAGACCGTAACCTGGTGCCCGTTTTTTTCCAATACAACAGCCAGTGCCGTTCCCCAGCTTCCTGCGCCGATGACTCCAATTTTTGCCATGAAATTCCCCGCTTTCCTAAACCTTTTTGTGCATACCTTAATCTTCATGCACAGACACTTTATTTTCCGTGCCGTTTAAAAGCCTCCTGATGTTAGACTGGTGTCTGATTACACCAAGCAGGCAGACAATTCCGACTACTGTATAAATTTCTGTCAGTGCCTGCGGAGGTGCATTTAAAATGCCATTCTGTCCGAATATCAGCGTCTGCACAAAAAATCCAATACATACAAGCAGCGACCCGACAGAAACATATTTTTTTACAAAGATGCTCAGTGCAAACAGCACAAGGCAGACCGGTACAGCCTGAGGCAGAAATGCCAGCATCATGCCGGCTGTCGTGGCAATCCCTTTACCGCCCTTGAATTTTAAATGGACCGGAAAATTGTGTCCTATAACAGCTCCAAGGCCTGCATATGCTTCAAGTATCTTCACGCCGTCCGGATACTGCCTGTGAAACAAAAGCCACGCAAGCAGCACGGCAAACACGCCTTTAAATCCGTCTCCCAGAAATACAATAATGCCCGCTTTTTTTCCAAGTGTCCGGAATGTATTCGTCGTACCGATATTTCCGCTGCCCAGCTTGCGGATATCTACATTGACATGTCTTGCATAAAAATATCCGGTTGTAAACAGCCCGAATAAATAGCCGGCTATAATGGCAATGATGCGCGCCACTGTCATTTTCCATCCCCCTTCCGTTCCCGGATGATAAATTTGAGCGCCGTTCCCCGGAATCCAAACGCATCCCGTATCCGGTTTTCAATATATCTTGTATAAGAAAAATGCATCAGTTCTTTGTAATTTACAAATATTACAAACGTCGGCGGCTTGACAGATACCTGAGTAATATAATACAGTTTCAGACGCTTGCCTTTATCATATGGCGGCTGCTGCATTGCTACCGCTTCTGTCATAATTTCATTTAATACGCCTGTTGCCACACGCATGCTGTTATTTTGAATGACCATATCAATCATGCTGAAAATTTTGTGCAGGCGCTGTCCGGTTTTGGCAGAAATAAACATCACTTCTGCATACGTCATAAAACTTAATACCTGGCGGATTCTTTCTGTATAACGGTATACAGTTTTGTCATCCTTTTCTACGAGGTCCCATTTATTAACGGCAATGATAATCCCTTTGCCTCTGTCATGCGCAATACCGGCTATTTTGGCATCCTGCTCTGTCACGCCCTCTTCACCGTCAATCATAATAATAACCACGTCTGCCCGTTCCACGGCTGTAACAGCGCGGATAATGCTGTAACGCTCAATTTCTTCTTTGATTTTATTTTTGCGGCGGATACCTGCCGTATCAATAAAAACATACTCGCGTCCTTCAAAGCGTACTTCTGTATCTACCGCATCCCTGGTCGTGCCTGCAAGATCAGATACAATCACACGGTCCTTGCCGCACAGTTTGTTAATAAGGGAAGATTTGCCTGTATTCGGCTTGCCTACAATGGCAATTTTCGGACGGTCATCCTCTTCCTCCTGCCCGCTGCTTTGCGGAAAATACTGAATCACTTCGTCTAAAAGGTCTCCAAGCCCCAGCCTGGAAGATGCTGAAATCGGCACCGGCTCGCCCAGTCCGAGGTTATAAAATTCATAGACGTCCATCATATATTTTTGGAAACTGTCTACTTTATTGACAGCTAACACCACCGGCTTGTGTGACCGGCGCAGCATATCGGCTACTTTCGCATCCGCATCCACCAGTCCCTGGCGCACATCGGCTAACATCACAATTACATCAGCTGTATCAATGGCAATCTGCGCCTGCTCACGCATCTGCGACAGAATAATATCTTTGCTGTCCGGCTCAATACCGCCGGTATCAATCATTGTAAAATCCCTGTCCGTCCAGGATACATCTGCATAAATCCGGTCCCTTGTAACGCCCGGCGTATCCTTTACAATGGATATGCGGGAACCTGCAAGTGCGTTAAACAGCGTAGACTTTCCCACATTCGGCCGCCCTACGATTGCTACAATTGGTTTACTCATTTCTATCTCCTATTCTCCTGCTGTACGTTTTTCAATTAGCAGATACATAATGCCGTCCCCTGCCAGCACTTTGCGCCGTCAGCACAAACCTCTGATTTTTTGCACAGTCAGATGCTGGTTCAGGAATACAAAAATGCATCATGCAAATCCTGACCGTTTGAGTTTACAATAACTATCTTAACTTGTAAAGACTTTTTCAAATCATCTAAAGACATATCATCTAAAAATATTTCTTCTCCGCTGCGCAGAAGGCTGCACGGGAGAAGCAGCGCGCTGCCCAGATCTTTCCCTTTTAGCTGGTTTAAAAGATCCTGTCCGGTTAACAGTCCGGACACTGTAATCTGACTGCCAAAAAAATCGTTCCGGATTGGAAACACCTCAATCTGTTTTTCCGGGTGCAGCTGCATAAATTCCTGCGCCAGCATTGTAATAAACGGAGCTGCCAGTTTTCCGGTCGCCACAGACAGTTTCTGAACCTGCGGCTTTATTATATTCTCTGCCTGCAGGCACACTGCTGTTTCCTTATCAAGCGCCTCCCTGAATTCATCCAGCAGAAGGCGTATCATACCTACACCGTTTTCAAGCTGGATATACCCGTCATACTGCGCCCCATCCGGCAGTTCTTCCTCTGCTAACAGATACCACTCGTCCCCGGCATGGATAAAATGCGTCCCATACTGCTTTATGCATTTCTCCTGCCATTTGCGGACGGTCTTTAGTACTTCTATGGCATCCTGTTTTGTAAACGGCTCCAGCGGATACAGGCCGTCCCTGTATTTTGTAAGTCCGACCGGGACGACCGACACACTCTTCATATGCGGAATATATTCTGTCAGTTCCCGGATACTGCGCTCTAATTCTTCTTTATCATTGATACCCCTGCACAGCACAATCTGCGCATTCATTTCGATTTCCGCTTCGTACAGGCGGCGCATTTTTTTTAGTGCTTCTCCTGCAAAGCGGTTATTTAACATCTGGCAGCGCAGCTTTGGATTCATGGCATGGACCGAGATATTGACCGGTGCCAGCTTATAGGTGATGATCCGTTCAATATCTTCATCTTTCATATTTGTAAGCGTAATATAATTGCCCTGCAAAAAGGAAAGCCTGGAATCATCGTCTTTAAAGTAAAGAGTCTCGCGCATGCCCGGGGGCATCTGGTCGATAAAGCAGAAAATACAGCGGTTGCAGCATCTGCGGTAACTGTCCATCAGACCGCTGTCAAATTCCAGACCGAGGTCGTCTTCGTATTCTTTTTCAATCTCATATTCCCATTCTTCCCCGTCCGGCTTGCGGATGACAATCGTCAGGTACTCTTCATTGATCTGGTAACGATAGTCAAACACATCGCTGATTTGTGTATCATTCACCAAAAGCAGGACATCACCCGGCTCGATTTCCAGCTCTTCGGCTATGCTGCCAGCCAGGACACGTGTTATTCTGTGCTCTTTATTCTGCATAAACTGTTTTCCTTATCCCTTTTCCTTTTATTTGATACAGGCTGGCCGCTTAAAGCCCGGTCATCTCATCTACCGGAAATGAGAGCACAATGCCGCGTGCCTCGCTCTGCATTCCGCATGCCTGGTTAACCGCCTTCATAATTTCCTTTTTTTTATCCTTTTCAGCCAGAATCAGCACCACTTCCCGTTCTTCTTCCTTTGGCTGCATCGTTTCCATCAGGCGGACCGTGTGCCCGCTGCAGCCTGCCACAGCCACGGTAAACGCTATTCCGGTATTTGGCATGCCAAGATGCAGCGTCTTTTTCATCTTTTTCAGCAGTATATCCGCCAGTGCCTTCGGCATCAGGCTTAACATCAGATCCTTTTCCACCCCGCCAAGGCCAGGAAGGTCCATGACCTCGCTTGAGGTTTTCCGTAACTGCCGGCATTCCCGGTCTTTTTCACACCCTGTATCGAAAACGTTCCGCTCTTTGCTTTATGCACGCCCTGTATCTAAAGCGGCCCGCTCTTTGCACCTGCCTCTAATTTTTTAAACAGACGGATCAGCACAATAAAAGAAACTGCCGCTAATATAACTTCTGCCACAAGCTGTGCATAAGAAAGCCCGTACAGCGGAAACAGTGCATTCAGCACAAACAGTGCCGGTATTTCCAGCACGATTTTTCTTAAAAATGCGAAAACCAGCGAAAGTGCCCCCATTCCGCATGCCTGAAATGTCATGACTCCGAGAAAATCCATACACAAAAACGGCATCGATAAGCACATCCCTCTCAGAAAATATTTTCCGTAACTGATAATCGCAGCATTTTCAATAAACAGGCGCATCAGCTCCCCGGAAAACACATAAAACATGACTGTAATCAGTACAAGGAAAGAAAGCGAAATCTTAGCCGTAAAAAACAGCGTCTTTTTTGCTCTCTTGTAATCCCTGCTTCCATAATTATAACTGATTAGCGGCATAATGCCCTGCGTAAGACCCATGGCGATCTGCATCGGAACCATATTGATTTTGTAAGCAATCCCCATAGCTGCCACGGCATCAGACCCATATGCAGAAGTAAAATTATTCAGTACCGTCATGCCTGTCACGTTCAAAAGGTTCTGAATCGACGCTGGAATACCCACTGCGCAGATGCCGGATACGATCTCTTTTTTCGGCCATGCCATGCGCGGGCTTAAGCAGATATAAGATTCCTTTCTGCGGACTGTAAGCAGCACAAAGAAATACAGGCATGCAGTACAGTTGGAAATAAAAGTTGCAAGCCCTGCACCCGCTGCACCCATGCCAAAATACAGCACAAATACCGGATCAAGCAGAATATTCAGCCCGCAGCCGGACATTGTACCTATACTCGCATGCATGGATGCTCCTTCGGTCCGGACCAGATAGGCCATGACGACATTTAAAATAGAAGGAGCTGCCCCAAGGGTAACTGTCCAGTACAGGTAACCGGACGTCGCACCGATATTTTCAGGCACAGCACCCAGAATGTGCAGAAACGGCATCTTAAATACTGTAAATAACAGCGAAAACAAAAGGCCGCTGGCGATAGATGCCCAGAGCCCGAAAGCAGAACTGCGTTTTACCGTATCAAAATCCTTACGTCCGAGCGCACGTCCCATCATACTCGAAGTACCGACCCCAAACAGGTTATTAACTGCATTAAAAGCAAGCAGCACCGGGGAAGCGAGTGTGACGGCCGCATTCTGAACCGGGTCATTGACCATGCCGACAAACCAGGTATCCGCCAGGCTGTATAAAACCATGACAAGCGAACTTAATACCGTAGGCAGCGCCAGTTTTACAACTGCCTTTGGAATCGGCATTTTTTCAAATAACATTGTTTTCTGTGCATCTTCCATGTACGATTCATCCCTCCTTCACTAGAGCGTGTTTGAAATTCCAAGATATATTTTTACCGGAAAGTATAGGCTGCCCGGCTGGTACCGGATGCATTTATGTATCTGTCTGGCAGATGTTTCCAGCAGTGAAAAGCAGCCAGACAGATATATGAAATTCAACCACTAACAGCCGGGCGGAGAAACTTTTTCCTTTTTCTGTGACTCCGTAGAACAGTTAGAAATTCTTAATTTTCTGCCCCGTAACCAGGATTTGGGGCTCATTGTCTGCCGCCATACAAAACCCGGAAGCCCCAAAAGGTGCCTGCCCGTGCCACTGCATATAGCAAGCCAGAACCGCCAGGGCATCAGGCACCGGTCCGTCCGCTGCCAAAGTCTGGAAGCAGAAAATTTAGAATTTCTTACTGTTCGAAGGCGGAACAGAAAAAGGAAAA
>CAJTVR010000105.1 GCA_910580075.1 uncultured Eubacterium sp.
AAAAGGAAAAAGTGTCTCCGCCCGGCTGGTACTGGTTGAATTTTTGTATTTGTCTGTTAGTTATTTTGCAGACGTGTTTTAAAGTATGGCATTCGGACATTTATTTTGTCACAGACTGATTTTCCATCTAAAGTCTGGGTAACTTATATGTTCCTAAGATCTTGGTACATAACGGTTCATATCAAAAAGAATTTTCCGGGCATCATCATTTCCCTGTGCTGCAGCCTGCTCATACAGCTTGCGGGCCTTGGGATGATTCTTTTCTACACCATTTCCCAGATAATACAGATTACCAAGTTCAAACCGGGCGGTACCGTCTCCCTGAAGTGCTGCTTTTTCATACCACTCTGCTGCTTTTGTACAGTCTTTCTGTACTCCTTTGCCACGAGAATATAGATATCCCAGACGGGACTGTGCGTAAATGTTTCCCTGAAGCGCTGCTTTTTCATACCACTCCGCTGCCTTTGCATAGTCTTCGCTTACTCCTTTTCCACATTCGTACATATATCCCATATTACACTGACCATAGCTGTTTCCCTGGGCCGCTGATTTTTTGTACCATTCTATTGCCTTGGCGTCATTCTGCTCTTTCCCTGTGCCATTCCGGTACATATTTCCAACTGCATTCTGTGCAAGGCTGTCTCCCTGGAGTGCTGATTTTTCATACCACTCCGCTGCCTTCACGTAATCTTGCTCTACTCCCTTGCCGTACTCGTATGAATAACCCATATTATACTGGCCAGAGCTGTTTCCCTGGGCCGCTGATTTTTCGCACCATTCCACTGCCTTCGCGTAATCCTGCTCTTTCCCTGTACCATTCCGGTACATTGATCCAAGTGCATCCTGCGCATCACTATTTCCCTGTACCGCTGCCTTTTCAAACCATTCTGCTGCCTTCGTGTAATCCTGTCCCACTCCCTTTCCGTGTTCGTACATATACCCCAGATTATACTGGCCAGAGCTGTTTCCCTGTACCGCTGATTTTTCATACCATTCTATTGCTTTCGTGTAGTCCTGCTCTATTCCCTTGCCGTCCCGATACATATTTCCAAGTGCGTTCTGTGCATAGCTGTCTCCCTGAGCTGCTGATATCCTGTACCATTCCACTGCCTTCGTGCAATCCTGTCCCACTCCCTTTCCGTATTCGTACATATAGCCAAGTCTATGCTGCGCATAGCTGTCTCCCTGAAGTGCTGATTTCTCATACCATTCTGCTGCTTTTGTATAGTCTTTCTTCACTCCTATGCCGTATTCATACATATAACCTAGATTACACTGACCACCGCTATTCCCCTGGAGCGCTGATTTCTCATACCATTCTGCTGCCTTTGCATGGTCTTTCTCTACTCCTTTGCCATTCAGGTACATGCTGCCAAGTGCATTCTGCGCATTGCTGTTTCCCTGGAGTGCTGATTTCTCATACCATTCTGCTGCCTTTGCATAATCCTGCGTCACTCCTTTGCCAGTTTCATACATATAGCCAAGATTTTTCTGACCACACCTGTCTCCCTGGAGTGCTGATTTCTCATACCACTCTACTGCCTTTGCATAATCCTGCGTCACTCCTTTGCCTTCCCGATACAGACTGCCTAGTTTCTGCTGTGCATAGCTGTCTCCCTGGAGCGCTGATTTCTCATGCCACTCTGCTGCCTTTACATAATCCTGTTTTACTCCTTTGCCGCATTCATACAGATAGCCAAGAATTTTCTGGCCAAACTTGTCTCCCTGTACTGCTGATTTCTCATACCACTCCGCTGCCTTTGCATAATCCTGTTTTACTCCTTTGCCCTCCAAATACATATTGCCAAGTGCATTCTGCGCACTGCTGTTTCCCTGTACTGCTGATTTCTCATACCACATCTTTGCTTTCGCATAATCCTGTACTGCCCCTTTTCCATTCTGATACATCTCTCCCAGATAGTATTCAGCATGATCATTTCCCTGCTGCCCCGATTTCTCAAACCACTCTGCTGCCTTCTTGTAATTCTGTGCGACTCCTTCACCATTCCGGTACATGGTTCCAAGTACAGACTGTGCATAGCTGTATCCCTGAAGCGCTGATTTCTCAAACCACTCTGCTGCCTTCGCATAATCCTGTACTACCCCTTTACCATCCCGATACATCACTCCAATGTTAAACTGTCCTATTCTATTCCCCTGTTTTGCTGATTTCTCATACCATTCTGCTGCCTTCGCACAATCCTGCGTTACTCCTTGGCCATATTCACACAGATATCCCAGTTTTCTCTGTGCAAAACTGTTTCCCTGTACTGCTGACTTCTCATACCATTCCACCGCTTTCGTATAATTCTGCTCTACTCCTATGCCATCTGAATACATATTTCCAAGCATTTTCTGAGCATCGCTGTTCCCCTTAAGCGCAGCTTTCTCATACCACTCTGCCGCCTTTACATAATCCTGTGCTGCTCCCTCTCCATAATAATAAGCATCCCCCTGCTTTTTCTGGCTCTTCCCGCTCTCTATCTCTTCTCTTTTGCGGTCTTCTTCCCGTACATAACTTGTCAGAGCATCTGTCCAGGCATGGTCCAGCTTTACAATATAACAAAAACGGTCTTTTTTTAAATCTGCCCCACAGCTTCCACAGCAGATTCCATTCAGTTCTTTTCCGCAATTCAAACACTTCATCCCTGTTTTTACCTGCCTTTTATTCAAAATTTAACATAAGCTTTGCACTTTTCTCATATTTTTGTTCACTGCCCAGGAAAATCACCAGCTGCAGCCGTTCTGTAATTTCCAGACCAATCCGCCAGAACCCGTCACACTCTGCCGGAATAATTTCGCATTTCAGCTTCTTTTCCCTGCCGTTAAACCGGTATGCCAGCTCCATAATTACAGCCTTTCTGCCATTCTCCGGAGGCTGTCTGAACCTGCTGTCTGCCCAGAAAACTGTACCGTCACACTGGCTGGCATTGGCGAGTATACAGACATTTTCATTAACCAGGCTGAATTCTGATTCCTTTTCTATCCATCCGTACTCATAAGCTGTTACGCTGAAATCCGTAAGCTGGCTGAGCAATTCCCTGCGCCACTTCTCTGCCTCCTCTGCCGTTTCCTGTTCTGCCGCCTGGTCTAAGGCAGCTATATTCATAAAACCGCAGTACCCGCAAAACTGGCTTTCTATGCTGTTTCTGCAGCATGCGCATTTTTTTTCATTATCCATCACTGACTCCTCTTTATATGTCTGCTGTCATCCGGCCCATACACTCTGCCATCCTCTTTAATTCTTCCTGGTAAACGGCCAGCAGTCCCTCTATCCGCCCCTGTATTGTATCCAGCCATTTTTGAAATGTATCCAGGCTGTCTATCTGATCTGGAAATAACGCAAAATCCGGATAGTCGTCCGCGGCCGGTATCATGCCTTTTTTTGCCTGGCAGTACAGATGCTCTTTGATATATCCTTCATTGAAAATGCTGTTTACTGCTGTGTATATCTGAAAACATCTTGCCGCATATTCTTCGCTGTTTTGAAACATCTGCACTCTGCGTGCTTTACATTCCCTTACCCAGGCTTCATATTCTTTTTTCTTATTTTCGTAATCCTGCACGGCCTTTTCCAGATCCTTATTCTGCTCCAGCAATCTGCTGTATTCCAGTTCCTTTTTCGCTTTTTCCTTTTCTGCATTTTGAGCTGCTTCTAATTCCTGTGTAATCTTTTTGCTGTACACATCTGCCTGATGCTTAACTTCAGCATAATGCCTGTTACATTTTTCTAATTCTGCCTCAAGCTCATCCCGCTTTTTTTCAATACCGGGAAGGGCCGTTTCTTTCAATTTTTTAATATCTTCTTCCAGGGACTTACATTCTTTTTCTATTTTCCTTCCGGCATCTTTTTGCCGTTCGAGTTCTTTCTTTTGACCGGATAACACGGTTTTCTGGTTCTGCAGTGTTTTGATCTCCCGTTTTTTTTCTGCTAAATCAGCGTGCAGCTGGTTCATCTGTGAAAATACCGCCTGCAGCTCGGCCGCATCATCCTGCCCGTTTATCGTTTCCTGATTCTGTCCTGTCACAGACAGCAGCATTTCGCTCAGTGCATATGCACAGATAATGAGTTCTTCCTGGCTGCCCTGGTCCATCTGTGAAATATGTCCGACCCCGTTATGCACAAACGTCTCTCTGACAAAACGGGTAATGGCATCCAGCATCTGCGCCGTCGTAATATTTGTCATTCCTTCCAGTCTTGCAATGCTTTTACGGGTACGCTCCAGACTCATGCCTCTCCTCCTATCACCATCAGATTGCCCATCATATTGTAAATATCATCCAGTACAACTGTTACTTCATCTTCCACCACATCGGGATGCCGGTGGTTTGGAACCACCCACTTATGCAGTGTAATGACCATCGACTGATCCAGGGAATAACCGAATTTATAAATTTTATCCTTCTCCAGCCTTAATTTTTCCTGATACTGGGGCAGCGGCTCCCTGGCTATGGCATATGCCGGGTCTTCTTCAAAATTAAACACAATAAGCGGTATTGAATTTCCCCGGAACAAAAGCTCCCTGCCATCGGCACCGGTAAACATCTTCACATTTCCATAGTCAATATCGTCTCCTTTTTTAATGGCATACCAAGGCTCATCCTGATCTAAGCGTGACGCAAATCCAAGCGAATACGGGGCAGCCGATTTAAACTCAACCACATCATTTGCAATCAGTGCCGCACCATATGCAATCGCCTTTTCACATTCGCGGCGGTCAGTGATGATATTTTGAAATCTTTTATCTTCCGCAATGTCCTGAAACTTGTCCCGGATCTGTCTTTCTGTCAGGTAAAAGTTGCAAAACCCGCCTGCCAGCGCAATTTTGAAATTATCTTCTTCGCCCTCCCCTGTATAGTCAATCCCCTTCTGGTCCATATACCGGATGATTTTATCCAGCTTTTCATCTAAAAGATCCCGGATCACCTGATTATAAGCTTTCGCAATCATCCCATATGTCACTTCACAGTCATCATACCTGAACTCGACCTCATCAAAAACATCCATAATGGTTTCCGGATCTGCCAGCATATTTCTCTGAAACTTACGTTTGATATCATCCACACGGTCCATCAGCTCCTGTTCAATGTACTGGACACACTGGCTGAACTTTGGGTCTGATATAAATTCTGCTTCCTCAAGTCCCTTCTCTTTCAGCGCCGTTTTGACGATTTCTTCCATAAAAGCCATTCCCGCCCGGCCTGCTCTGCCCTGTGTATTCCAGCCGGCTCCGGCTCTTTCGATTACCTTTACATCACCCGACGTCCCGTTTCTTGTTACGTCACAAAGTGCAATATCCAGTGTGCCTCCGCCATAATCTATAATTAAAATTCTGCCCTCATAATGCTCTCCCGTATTCTCAAAATAGTTCTGTACAAAATAAGCACATGCGGCAGCTGGTTCACTCACAATCTCCACTTCATTTACACAGCCGGTACTTTGTATGATTTCTTTTAAGGCTGTCCTGCAGTCAATGGTGCGGGTACTTGCAAACCATATTTCCGGCACACCCACAACCAGTTTATCAATGAGATTCTGCTCACTGTCAGACGCTATCCTGTATTTTGTAAGCAGATCATTCATATATTCACTTATGATCCGTCTCGGCGTATAGGTTTCATCATAATGCCTCTGATTTAAAAGTTCTGCGTCTGTTTCTGCAAGCATCATTTTAAACCCTGTATAAGCGGTCGTTCCCTTTTTGCCGGCTTTCCTGCGTGCTGAAGTGCCAAAATGAAGCTTTCCTTCTCTATCCTTAAGTACCATCGAATCCTGTATTTCAGCTCCTTCACCGCCTTCCCGCAATGCACACGCTTCTGCCTGTACACGGCCGTCCTCTCCCTTTTTCAGCCGCGACAGCACCGAATAGGTCGTCCCAAAATCCAGGCCGATTTTCGTTTTTTCTGTCATCATGTCCCCCTTGCTCTGCCTTTAGGCAGACAGTTATATGTATTGGATTCCCGGACGCCTGGGCGGAGAAACTTTTTCCTTTTTCTGTTCGGAGGCGGAACAAAAAAAGGAAAAAATGTCTCTTCCCAGCGTTCGGACAGCCTATACATTTTCTGCGTCTGCCAAAAGCAGGATATTATGTTACAAGTTCTTCCCAGAAATAATATGCCGGACACATCAGGTTAATTTCCTCAGTTTTTCCTGGTGAAAAACTCCCGTCCACAGAGCTGCACAATATACCGATCACAAGCCCGTCTGCCATGGCAATCACAGGGCTTCCGGAATTTCCTGACTTTGCCTCGCTGTTAAGCAGATATCTTACAGACTGCGCTCTGCTTCTATGTTCGCCTGATGCAGCAATGTTTCCCTGAAAAGTGGTCAGTCCCTGTGACATAAGCGCTCCAAATGGATATCCGCTTAACAAAAACCGTTCGCCCTTTTTTATTTCACGCTCTTTTCTTGCAAGCGGAAGATAAGGGAAATTGCATCCTTCCAGTTTTAAGACAGCCAGATCCAGGTCTTCCCTGGCATTTACCAGCACACAATTATGTATGCTGTCGTCGCCTCCTGCTCTTCCCCGGATTCTGACTCTTGCTTTTATTTCCTGTGCATCTCTCACCACATGACAGCAGGTAAGTGCATAACCATCCGGATGTATCAAAAATGCAGTTCCCTGTCCGTTCTCAGTTGTAATATATAAAACAGAACTGTCTGTTTCTTTTTGCAGTTCATCACTTTCTTTGGCTGCAAGCGGATAAGGCAGCGGTATTTTTTCCATCTGCGCTTTTTGAATGCTTTGGGGCCGGAAGATCTGCTGTTCTCCCTTAGGGCCTAAAATGTCCGCAAAAGCTCTGGCCACATCCTGGCGGATATATCTTTGATCTGTCTCATTCCGTTTTAACCGTTTCCGTTCCAGCATCGGCAATAGCTCATCTTTTATATAGCCGGCATTGCCAAAAGAATTTTCTGCATCCTGCTGATGCTTTTGAATAACTATTTTTACAAGTTCTTTCGCGTCCTCTTCCATTACCCTGCCCCGGCGTTTTAAATGGTCTTCTAAAATCAGCAGCAGTGTTTCCACAGAATAATTTCTAAATACCAGCCAGTTTGGAAATCTGCGTTTTGCCACTGCATCAGCGCTTAAAATCCTGAATGTCCCTTCCTGGTGTCCTGCCAGAATAATGCACAGATCTTCCTGATATTCATCTGTAACTGCAGCAAGCATGCCCATTACTTCCCTTGCAGTATTTCCTCCATAGCAGATATCGTCAAACCTCTGGAACTCGTCGATCATCAGTACCCCGCCGGCAGCGCGCTGTGCCGACTCACGGATTTTCGCTGCAGTTTTTACGCCGGTACCGTTTATATCTGCAGCAGATATATATTCAAACCGGTGGAAAGGCAGTGCGCCTGCTGCCTTCATATAGCGGGCCGCCAGCCTTGCGGCCGCAGTCTTTCCTGTGCCTGGATTTCCAAGAAATACCATATTCATATACGGCATCTGATCTGCCGGCTTTCCGGCTTTCTGATCTGCCTGGATACGGGTTCTTTCCTCTGACCAGACTCTGGCAGTCTCCTGTATCTGCGTAAAAATCTCCTGCATCTCTTTCCCTGCAAACTGCCCGGCCTTTGCAAGAATCTCCTGCAGTTCATTCTCATTCTTATATCTTTCACAATAATTGTGATACACCCTTTCGATCTGAAGGGAATGCAGCTGGTCTGTGTATCCGATTCTTACAGAAGAAAGCTGCCCGGCTTTTTTTACAAGTTCCTGTATGACAGTTTCTTTATCAAGCTGCCGGTTTAATTCACCGATCACATTTCCCGTGATTTTTTTTAATGTCCGGTAAGTCTGGTCTGTATATTTATTCATCATATAATCACGCAGGGATTCCGCCAGCGCATACACTTTTGCTGAACCTATTCCAGCCAGTTTTTTGTTTCCCTCAATGAGAATTTTGCGAAACAGCAGATTTGCAAATTCATCCGTCCCATATTCATCCGCAATCACAAGCCGGCCGCATTTTACCAGCATATCTGCTGCCGCGCTCTGTTTATCATACGCAGTAAACGGCCCTGTCTCATCCAGCACCTGTCCTGCCCAGTCATGCAGCTGTATCTGTTTTCCTGTAAAACAGCCGCATAAACTGCTCCTGCCTGTCATCGTAAGCAGAAGTATATTATCAGTCCCGTTATATTTCACTATGCTGCTAAATGTATCAATGACAGCATCTGTACAGTAGCCGTCTTTGCCAAAAATTCCCAGCGGCATCACAGCTGCTGTTTTATGCTCCTTATCATCCAGCGCTGTTTTGACTGCAGATGCAAATTTCATTCTGTCATTTTCATCCATAGAAAACCGGCATATTTTTCTTCTGCCGTACATCCTTGTGCTGTTATGGTTCATGCTGTTTTCAGCCAGAAGTTCATTCTGATCCTGCCTGGTGCTGTTTTTGACTGCAGATGCTGTCTTTACATTCCGGCTGGCAGTTATTTGTGCAAATGCCATTTCAGACGGACCGTCATATGTATAAACGGCACACCCTGTTCCTTCTGTCTCCACAAAATACACATATTCAAAACGGCTGTTTTTTAATAAGCGGTATAGATAGACATCCGCCGTCACCAGTTCCAGAGAATTCAGCGCAAAATAGTCATTGGGCCTTATAAAATAATGCACAGACGAAACGGATGTAAAAATATCTGTTACCTCCGTCTGTATCCGCCCGGCCGCATACGGCAGCGTAAGTGCACATTCTTCCTTTAATACTGTTTTTTTCATCCCGTCAGCCAGCTTATTTTTATCTGTATCTGCTGTTTTCGTATCCGCCAGACTCTCATGATCTGCATTTTCTGCTGTTTTCGTATCTGCCAGACTCTCATGATCTGCATTTTCTTTTTTTATATTATTTGAAACAGGCGGCTGCTTTCCAGTCTTTTTATTCTGATTATGATTCCGTTTCGTTCCGGCTTTTTCTTTTATCTGCGTCCGTTCGTCTGCACGTCTTATAATTTCGTATGATTTTTGTATCACATATGGCAGATGACTGAGAATGTTTTTCGATACCTGCAGAATATCGATTGCGCTATGAGACGTTCCACCTGCATGCACCTGGGCATTGCCGTCCGTCCGAATCCGGTGTGCCATATCTATCAGTGTAGAATTGTTTACTTTGTTCTGGAAACTGTTATCTTTAAGCAGTTCATAGGCTGAACCTGTCCATTCACATCCAGACAGCCTGAAATACAGGTATTTCATGACTTGTTCGCTCAGTGCGCGTCCTTCTCTGATACAGGTATCCGGCCTTTTTTTACAGTCTGCCTCCAGATCCGCACATTTATCGTATAAACTTCTGCATTCATCACTGAAATAATCCAGAAAATCCTGGTCTTCTATTTTACTGATAAAAGAAAATATTTCACTCATTTTCGTTCACCTTATACTGAGGTTCTTTCTCATGTCCTGGTATACTGCTTCCTGCTATTTTGACATTTGTCATATATTTGTTATTTTATTTTATCTAACTTTGCATATAATGTCAATATTAACAGAATACTGTAGTACGGCAGACGCAGGAACAATGTGTCCGTTTTTAACTTTTGGTTAATTTTTCAATCAGAAGTTTAAGAGCGGCTCTATTGTTTGTTACAGCCTGCTCTGCTATCATAAAGGCATAAACACAACAGACAAGGGCAGAACCGGAAACTCCGGCTCTGCCCGCCTGATACAACGGATAAATCTTATGTCAGTCTGCTGCTTTCTGTCTGAGATCTACATAGCCTATTGCAAGTGACCTTTCTGTAAATGTCCCGGAACCGCCCTGCGTATCCAGGCTCAGGTACAGGTTTGCAAGCTCTTCCTGCGTTACAATCCATCCCATATGCACGGTAACTGTCTCACCTGGCTTGATCGCAGCGATATAATTTTTATTCTGCTCCCCTTGCCGTACATCATAATACTGCATTTCAAACCGGCTGGATAAACCGCGGTTTATGACCTGATTCCATGCATCCGAATCCAGACACTCCTCATAATTTCCTCCCGGTATCATCTTCATCTGTCCGTCTTTTTCATAAATTCTTTCCATAGTTCCAAAAAACAGCACATCTTTTAATTCCCTGTCTCCCGTATTCGTGTAATCCACCGTCACGTATACGAGCTTTTGCGGCACTTTTCTGGTTTTCACTACTTCACTGAGTGAATCCATATTTCCTTTTTTGATATATTGAATCAATGCTGGTTTTATATTTCCATTTTCATCTGTTTCATTCCGCAAATCTTCATCGTCTGTCTGTAAATCTAACAGGCTGATATCATCTGTTACCTGTACCTGTGTTACTTTCGCCATAAGCCCGGTTTTTTCATCCATGCCAGTACTATCATCCAGGGAAAAACTTTCGCCTGCCGCATGCGTATGCTGCATTCTGGAGTTTGGAACAGCCGTCCATTCTTCCACTGCATATTCTGTGCCGTCTTCTTTCTCCTTTTCTTCTTCACTGCCCGCAAGATATGCGCTCCAGTCCATCCCCCGGACTAAATTTTTATCTCCGGCTTCATCCGTAGGAATCAGTTTTATGCTTTTAGCAATCCGGACCGCTTCTTCTTTCGATACATCCGATGCAGCAAACATCTCCATTACATAATGTACATCTGTGAAGGCTGCGTAAATGCGCTGGTTAAATACGATCTCTTCTTCGTACAGATGCGGATATTCCAGATATACGCCGTCAAATCCGTTTACTGAGATCTTTTCACTGGAAAGGACGTCTTCATGCAGCATTTCAAACTGTGCATCTCCGGTATCCATACGGTAAAATGCAATCGATATGCCTCCTTTGTGCAGCGCATTTTTATAACTGTATTTTCCCTGCTCTGTCTGCACCATTGTATCCGGCAGGTAACCGATTTCCATTTTTACATTCGGTATTTCCTCCTGTTTTACAGAAGCCGGACCGTCTGCCCGAGACCCTTCCTGTCCTGATGCTTTTTGGCCGTTGTCTGTATCTGCTATCTTTACACTGACCCCATGCTCTGAAACCTGCTGGCGCTGCATACGGTAAATGCTGACTCCTGCAAACACTGTCGTGCCCAACAGTAAAACCGCTGCCACAGATGCCGCAAGCACCTTCCCTGCAGCCTTTCTTCCATTCTGAACCGGCATCTGTTCTGTCTCTATCTGTCTTTTAACTTCTTTTTCAATCATCGTCCTCATCTCCTCCGGCATCTTAGGGAAATCATATTTTATATTTTCAAAATTCATAAGTTCCTCCATTCTGCTTATACTGCCAATGCACAGTTGATTACATGTTCTGCCTTTTTCAGAAACAGTTATGTTGCTGCCCGCCCGAGTTCTGTACGCAGCTTTGCCCTGGCTCTGGCCAGACGGCTTTTCACTGCACTTTCCGTAATGGCAAGCAGCTTTGCAGTCTCTTTAACACTGTAGCCCTCCAGATAGTAAAGTGTCACACATATGCGGCTGTCATAAGGCAGTTCTCTGAGCGCTTCATATAAATCAGAATAATCCTCCGTCTGCAAAGCCGCCTCTTCCTGCTGATAATCCTCCAGCGGCACTATGCGCTTTTCCCGGCGCATAACCGCATAGCATTCATTAATCAGAATCCGGATCAGCCAGGTCTTTGCATATGCATCCCTTCGCAGGCTGTGCAGTCCTGCAAATGCTTTTACAATCGCTTCCTGTATCGCGTCCGCACAGTCTGCGTCATTGTAAAGCAGTGTTTTTGCTACATGGTACAGCGTGTCCTCAGACTGAATAATCATCTGCCCCAATTCTTCCTTTTTCATAATGTCCTTTCTGCCGGCCGGCATTTTTACATTTACAAGCTCTTGTATTTACAATAATTAGATGTATGAGACTGCGGATCGGTCGCTGCATATAAAATATTTCCCCAAAAAAATAACCATAAATCAGTCTGTAAAATCAGACATAAAAAAGCAGGATACCTGTATAACAGAATACCCCGCTTTATGTATCAGTAATCTAAATGCCTGAAACTGACCGGTATAGCTTTGCGCCTTTTGGCTTAAATCACTTCCGGTATTACCAGGCAGTCTTTTTTGTAAAATGCAATTCCATACCGGCAGACCTTTGCATAGCCGTCCTCAATAAGCTCGCCGGCATACTGCCTGTCTTTCATCTGTTTTAATGCTTCCATCGCCTTTGGCTCCAGATCCCGGAAGCGCTGCGCTGTTTTAAATTCAATCACAAACGCCTCTTTCTTTCTGGTCAGCGGTATAATATATAAATCACTGCGCCCGCTGCCTCCTTCCCGGTTCGATTTTACCAGATAACCTTTGATACCGGAAAAAACAGATGCCAGAAACGCATGGTAAAAACTCTCATATGCATCATTAAAACTGACTGTCTCTGCCAGCAGTTTTGTAAGTTCTGCTTCCAGCGCTTTTATATCATGATCCAGAAACGCCTGGAATAAACTGGTGCGGTTCTTTGTTTTTATTTTTTCTTCAAACCATGCCAGTATTTTTGTGCGCAAAATCAGCCGGACTTCTTCATTCGGTATTGCAAATACTGCGAAAACCTGTTTTAAATTTTCGTCCATCCGCTCTGCCTCTTTTCGGAAATATCCGCTAAAAAACATATAATTCCACAGGCTGCTTACAGAATTATAAATTCCATCGTAAGTAATATCCTCGTAAACCGGTTTTTCCACCGCTTTTCCTTCCATCAGGATTTCTAACTCCTGCTTTGTCTCGTTGTCTGCCCGTTCTATCATAGTACGCACAATGCTGTTTTCACTGGTATTCGCCCAGTACGGCGACGGAAAAGACGAATCGTCTGCCAGCATGTCCTCGATAAAGCAGATGACGCTCCATGGATTGCAGACATGCGCATTTCCAAAAATATAACCGCCATACCATTCTCTGACTGTCTGGATTTTGTGTTCCAGTCCAAAATCCGTACAGATTTTTTTTACTTCCTGTCCGGTAAAACCATAATACTCGTCAAAGTTTCTGTTTCGTATGGTAATGATTTTCAGGTTATTCATCCCCATAAAAATACTTTGTTTTGAAATACATGTACATCCTGTAATAACTGCAAATTCCAGGCTTGTGTTTGATTTAAAAGCTGACTCATACAGGGAACGGATAAAGCATGCCATTTCATCATAATATCCTTCCGAAAAAGCATGATCCAAAGGCACATCGTATTCGTCTATAAAAATAACCGTTTTCTTACCATAATACTTTTCCAGGCATTCCGATAAAAACCGCAGCGAATCCGTAAAACTCTCCCTGTCTGCTTTTTCCCACATAAGCTCTTCGTACCGGTCTTTTTGTTCCTGGATCATATCCCCCTGCATCACAAAACGGTGTCTCCAGAATTCCTGTGCAATCTGTCTTGCCAGCATACGGTACGCAGAACTAAAATCGGGCTGCCTGGATGATTTTAACGAAAGGCTGATGACCGGATACTGTCCCATATGCGATAAATACCGCTCTGAGGCCTGCATAATCTGCAGCCCTTCAAACAGGCTGCTGTGATCCTGCTTTACCCCGTTATCATCTCTTCTGTCTTCAAAAAAACACTGAAGCATGCTCATATTCAGAGTCTTGCCGAACCTGCGCGGACGTGTAAACAGGTTCACATCCCCTTTTTTATCCAGCAGTTCCTGAATCAGCAGTGTCTTATCGACATAATAATATCCCCTTGTGATCAGCTTTTCAAAGTGGTCTGCACCAGATGGCAGGGGTTTGTATTTCATATGTAACCCCTCCCCTTCTCTTTCTTTCAATCCCTGTTTTCCCATTGTCTGTACTTTACTGCCTCCTTTTTTTCATTCACACGTCATGCTGTCTGTATTCTTTGTCATTTCAGAGCCTGGGCGTATCTTAAAGATCATTTCCGCTGTCTGGCTCCTTTTCTGCAGCAAATAAGCAGCATTTTTATCTTTCAGGTTCTGTATCCGCTCCTAACATGAACGATTCTCTTTGGCAGTCTGTGTTTCCTGTTTTCTTTCGTTCTTTTTTTTCATAAATATTACTTTATCATCTTTCTGCCATTTCAGCAATATATTTCAAACGAAAGCGTGGATAGTCTGACGGAAAGTGCGGGTTACCCGGACGCCGGAAAGTGCGGGTTACCTGGACGCCGGAAAGTGTAGGTTACCCGGACGCCGGGCGGAGAAACTTTTTCCTTTTTCTGTTCCGCCTTCGAACAGTAAGAACTTCTAAATTTTCTGCTTCCAGGCTGTGGCAGCGGACGGACCGGTGCCTGATGCCCTGGCGTTTTGGTATGCTTTATGCTGTGGCACGGACAGGCACCTTTTGGGGCTTCTGCGTTTTTGGCAGAGATACACAGTGTGCCCCAAATCCTGGGAACTGAGCAGAAAATTAAGAAGTTCTAACTGTTCTGCGGAGTCACAGAAAAAGGAAAAAGT
>CAJTVR010000106.1 GCA_910580075.1 uncultured Eubacterium sp.
ATTTCAGGAAATCCAGATTTCATCTTTGGATAATGGGTGTCCTGAACAGTTACAACAAAGATTAAAATAAATATAAAAGCGCCGGGGAATGGCACTGTATAAGCTGCCATTCCCCGGCGTTTCATTACTCCATATCTTCAGCAGATTTCTTACTGTTTGCAGGCTCTCTTTCCAGCGTCCGGATAGTCTTACACCCCGGCTTTAATGACACCCCCTGCACGATCCACAATCCCCGCTGCATCCAGATTTCCCATTTTTTCTATCCCGCACCATGCCGCGGATGATCAGGCATACGCAGGCCGTTAAAGCCGCTAATACAACAAAAGTCCCCAATCCGTCAGCCTCCCTTCTCACGGTTATGATTTCGCCCGTGTCATTTTATTGATACTCACATCCAGTGTCCCGTATTCTTTGCAGGGACGTAACATCAGATACAAAAATCCCGCTATCATCAAAACAGCCGCAGCTGTCCCAGGCCCGAACTGGCCTTTCGTAAACAGAAGGCCGGTCTGGTAAATGCAAAACGATACAGCATACGCAAACCCGCACTGATATCCAACCGCAAACCAGAACCATTTCGCATGGTTCATCTCACGCCTGATCGCCCCCATAGCGGCAAAACACGGTGCGCACAAAAGATTAAACACAAGAAATGAATACGCCGCCAGGCCTGACATAGAAGCTCCAAACTGACTCCAGATTTCATCGCCGTTTTCTGCCACCTGTGCAAATCCAAACAGGATGCCGAACGTAGAAACTACATTTTCTTTTGCAATCAGCCCCGTGACTGCTGCCACTGCCATTTTCCAGCTGCCCCAGCCAAGCGGTGCAAATAACGGAGCAATCACGCCGCCTGCTGCTGCCAGAATACTGTAATCCAGCTGCTCTGCCTCCAGCATGCCAAATTTTCCGTCTGCCCAGCCAAATCCCTGCAGAAACCACAGCACGATAGTAGACAGCAGAATGATTGTACCGGCTTTTTTTATAAATGACCAGCCCCTTTCCCACATGCTTAAGAGCACATTTCCTGCTGTCGGCATATGATACGCAGGAAGCTCCATAACAAATGGGGCTGTATCTCCTGCAAACATCTTCGTCTTCTTTAAAATAATACCGGAACAGATCACAGCCGCAATTCCTGTAAAATAGGCGCTCCATGAAACCCAGCCTGCATTTTCAAAAAACGCTCCTGCAATCAGCCCGATTACCGGCAGTTTGGCCCCGCATGGAATAAATGTTGTTGTTATAATCGTCATCCTGCGGTCGCTTTCATTTTCAATTGTACGCGATGCCATAATTCCAGGTACACTGCAGCCGCTTCCGATGAGCATGGGAATAAAAGACTTGCCGGATAAACCAAATTTTCGGAAAATCCGGTCCATAATAAATGCCACCCTCGCCATGTACCCGCATGATTCCAAAAAAGCCAGAAAGAAAAACAGTACCAGCAGCTGCGGCACAAATCCAAGCACGGCTCCGACTCCTCCGACAATACCGTCTGCAATCAGGCTCGTCAGCCAGCCGGCGCATCCCGCTGTCTCTAACACAGCCGATACTCCCGGCACAATCCACTCCCCAAATAACGTATCATTGGTAAATCCCGTCAGCAGATCGCCAATTGTCGATACAGAAACATAATATACCACAAACATAACCGCCGCAAAAACCGGCAGTGCCAGCCACCGGTTTGTAACAATCCGGTCAATCTGATCTGAACGCGTCATCTTTACCGTGCTGCTTTTCTTCGTACAGCATTCCCCTATAATCGAAGAAATATATGCATATCTCTCATTTGTAATAATACTTTCGGCATCATCATCAAACGCATCCTCTAATTCCTGAATTTCTTTTGAAACATCCGGTATCCTGTTTAACCGTGCTGCAATCTTATCATCTTTTTCCAGAAGTTTTATTGCAAAAAAACGTTTCTGCTCCTTTGCTACATCATCACCGAGTTTATCTGCAGCAGCTTTGACTGCCCGTTCTGCCTGCGGTGAAAATTCGTGCACAGGTACTGCTGCACTCTTTTTTCTGGCAAGCATCACTGCTTTTTCCGCTGCTTCCCGGATACCTCTCCCCTTCAGTGCAGAAATTTCTATCACTTCACAGCCCAGCTTTGTGCTTAATACATCCGTATGTATTTTTTCTCCTGTTTTTTCCAGAATATCCGTCATATTCACAGCCATCACAAGCGGTATTCCCAGCTCCAGCAGCTGCGTGGACAGATACAGGCTGCGTTCGATATTAGTCCCGTCTACAATGTTTAAAATTACATCCGGCTTTTCCTCAATCAGATAATTTCTGGCTGCCACCTCTTCCGGCGTATAAGGCGACAGCGAATAAATCCCCGGCAAGTCTGCTGCCAGAACGCCTTCGTATCCTTTAAGCCTCCCCTCTTTTTTCTCTACCGTCACACCCGGCCAGTTGCCGACATACTGATTCGAACCCGTCAGCGCATTAAACAGCGTCGTCTTCCCGCAGTTCGGATTCCCCGCCAAAGCAATTTTAACAGCCATGTTTTGTCTCCTTTCTGTCTGCACAAAATTGTAACAATAAATATTTTTCATACCGCCATATGAATTCGCTTTCTCTTTCCCGTATATGTTCTTTGCAGCTTATCTTTATTCGGTATATCAATCTTTTATTAGTTTTAACTAACTAATGGGTAAAAAAATATCAGTCTGACTGTACGCCAGAACGTATTTGAAAAATAAGTGCTATATGATCCTGCAAAGCTTAACTTTGTGCCTGGCACACCTGATTTTGTTTAATTTACCTCTATCAGTTCCGCATCTGCCTTTCTTAAAGACAGTTCATACCCGCGTACTGTCACTTCTACCGGGTCCCCGAGCGGAGCCATTTTCCTGACATAAACGGAAACTCCTTTCGTAATCCCCATGTCCATAATGCGCCTTTTCACCGGACCTTCTCCCGTCAGCCTGGTAACAGTTACTGTCTGACCAATAGATGCTTCTCTTAATGTCATGCTGTTTTCTCCTTTCTGCTTCCTTCCTGCTGCTTATACCAGTATTTTATTAGCCATGTCTTTTCCTATGGCTACCCTGGAATCCCTGACACTGACAATCATATTACCGCCCATATCTGAGACAACTGTTACAGCAGTTCCCATCACAAATCCGAGTTTTTCCAGAAATCTGCGTGTTTCTTCTTTCCCGCCGACTTTTTTAATTATGCCAGGCTCGCCTGTTTTCATCATTGATAACGGCATATGCTCACCCTCTTTTCTGATTCCGGCTGTCTTTTCTTTCACAGGCAGGACAGCCGGAAATAAATTGTCACCACTCACTATGGTTAGTATATACTAACACATGTCAGTTGTCAAGAATTTTTTTATGATTCATTCCGCGGGTTCTTGTGAACCAGTTTATTTTCCATATAGGAACGTCATAAAATTTTCTATAGAACTTACACTACTGCCCTGAAACAGCGCCGCTAGCTGGCTTTGGTTTAAAAGCTGACATGATTGCCAGATCTCCATAGTAAAATCCCTGATCCAGGTCTTTATTCAGCTCTTTTACCTCCAGCATCTCCTCATACTGCTCCTGCAGTTCTTTTCTTCGCTGCATCCTGCGCTCCCAAAAACTGTTTTTTGATTTCTGCTCAAACAGTTTATCTCCTCTCCCATTCAGAAATCCCGCCCGGCAGCACTCACTCCGGTGCTGCTCCTTCGTATCACCAAAATACAGTACCACATATTTTCCGCCACACATGCCGCTGTATGGATCACGTGACATAAAATTTGATTTTATAGAATCCATAACCCACTGCTCATACTCTTTGTCATTTTTCATCCGTTCCAGACCGGATTCTGAAATCTGGACAGATACATAGACCTGCATGTTGGAAGGATGCACTGAAATCTGGGAAATCCTGTCATACAGAAATTCCCTGTATTCTTCCATGCTCATATCCTCTGTCCCGATGCAGACCGGCTCTCCCGGCTTTTCTGCCTCCTGGCTTTTCTCAGCTATTTCAGCCATTTTCCTCAAAAATGCCGGATCTGGATTCTGGCTGCTTTTTACATCACAGGCCTTTATAAATGTGCGGACTGCCCTTGTCCTGTAACTGGCATCAAATGTCGTATTCATCATACATCATTATAAGAAGTGCTCCCAGCTTCTTATAATATCCTCCTTCCATAAATAAATTTTGATCAGAATCACTTTATGTTTATTTCTCCTGTCTGGCATTACTATAGTGTAAAGCATATCTTGTCAGATTCTGGTCTTCACCTGGAAGCCGGCATCCAGACAGATGTATAAAATTCATCCGGTACCAGCCAGAATAAACGTATATTCTGCCAGGTTTCGGTCTTCATCCGGGAAACGGTATCCAGGCAGACATGTAAAATTCATCCGGTATCAGCCAGGCAGAGAAATGTTTTCCTTTTTCTGTGACTCCGGAGAACAGTTAGAAATTCTTAATTTTCTGCCTCATACCCAGGATTTGGGGCTCACTGTCTGCTGCTGAAAACCTGGAAGCCCCAAAAGGTGCCTGCCAGTGCCACTGCATAAAGCATGCCGTAACGCCAGGGCATCAGGCATCGGTCCGTCCGCTGCCACAGTCTGGAAGCAGAAAATTTAGAAGTTCTTACTGTTTGGAGGCGGAACAGAAAAAGGAAAACATTTCTCTGCCTGGCGTTTGGGGAGCCCATACTTTTCACATACACTCTGGCATCTGTATGCTATATCGGCAGAATTTTGTGTAATTACAGCTAAATGGAACGAATAGCACAGACTTAGTCAGACAAATTCTATGCTCATTCCCGAGATTAGAAACAGGCAGCTGTATTCACCAGCATTCTGCCAAATTGCAATACTGCCATTCATATTTCCAGAATCTGACCGGAACCTCTTTTCATTCTATCCATATACTATTATAAAATGTTTCCTGCCCGTTCTGTCCCTGTCTTTCCTAAATCAGCTCAAATCTTTCTGAATTCTGCAGCCTGTATTTAAACTGTCTACATATTTTCAATAATTTATGGAGGAAACTAAATGAGCCATTTACTGGAATTTGAGCATGTATCGTATTCTTACCATTCTGCCGGCGGAGAAACGCTTGCTTTATCCGATATCAGCTTTACGATGGATGCCGGTGAATTTATTGCTATCGTCGGCCCGAGCGGCTGCGGAAAATCAACGCTGCTGAATCTGATCTGTCATCTGGCACTGCCGGAACAGGGGGCCATTTTTTATCACGGAGAACCGCCCGATAAACAGTCCGTGCGCTCCATTGGCTATATGCTGCAGAAAGACCACCTGTTTGACTGGCGGACTATTGAAAAAAATATCTGTCTCGGGCTGGAAATTCAAAAAAAACTTTCCACCCAGACAAAGACTTACGCCTCACATCTGCTGCAAAAATACGGGCTGTATGATTTCAGGCACAAAAAACCGTCTGAATTGTCCGGCGGCATGCGCCAGAGAGCCGCCCTTATACGCACGCTTGTTTTAAAACCGGAACTTCTGCTGCTGGATGAGCCTTTCTCAGCCCTGGATTATCAGACAAGGCTCAATACTTCCAACGATATTGCATCCATTATCCGTAAAGAGCAAAAAAGCGCCATTTTAGTTACGCATGATTTGTCAGAAGCAGTAAGCCTCGCCGACCGGATTTTAGTACTCAGTCCGCGTCCAGGGCAGCTGAAACGGATTCTTGCCATCCCGTTTCCCAAAGAACTGTCTGCCCTGGAACGGCGCAGCACAAATGAATTCAAAGACTATTTTAATATGCTGTGGAAGGAGATGAACGAAGATGAAGAAAGCACTTTCCGCTCAGGAGCTGTATCTTAAATCCGTAAAACGCACCCGGCACACAGTCCGCTTCTGGCGCATTTTTCTGTGTATTCTTTTCATTGCGGCCTGGGATTTTTCTGCACAGCGTGAACTGATTAATTCTTTTATATTCAGCAGTCCCCGCAAACTGGTGCGCTGTTTTTACGACCTTTTCATGAACCAGGATCTCGCAGGCCACATCGGGATTACCTTATTTGAAACACTTGCCAGTTTTGCGCTGGTCATTGTCATCAGCCTGGTTTTTGCCGTGCTGCTTTGGAACAGCCGTACACTTTCCAGGATTTTAGAGCCTTACATGGTAATGCTGAACAGCCTTCCAAAGTCTGCGCTGGCTCCGCTATTAATCGTCTGGCTCGGTGCAAATTATAAAACCATTATTTTAACCGGCATCTCCGTAGCTGTATTTGGCTCTGTTATGAACCTGTATACCGGTTTTCTGGAAACAGACCGTGAAAAAATCAAGCTGATTTATACACTAAACGGGACAAAGCGCGACGCACTCTGCAAAGTCATTCTGCCAGCGAATGTCCCGAATCTGTTCAGCATTATGAAAGTTAATATCGGATTGTGCCTGGTAGGCGTTATCATTGGGGAATTTATCGCTGCAAGGCAGGGCCTTGGGTATCTGATTATTTATGGAAGCCAGGTATTTACCTGCGTTTACAAACAGATATGAAAGTCTGTTTTTCGATAGTTTTTTTTCTGAACTTTCACTGAAATATGATCAGAATTATCAAAGTGAAAGATAAGAATGTCCGGATAAACATCAATTTTTTCTATATGCTTTTTTATATCATTAACACTTAATTCATAATCTGTAATGGCTTTGATTTCCTTTTCAATTTCACGGATTCGTTCTTCCTGATTAGATAATTCTCTTTTTAAATTCTGTACTCTTAAAATTTCCTGTTCTGTTTCATTCATTTTTGTTTTCAGGCTGCTGTCTTTTATATGATAAATATCATCTGCGATTTTATTCTCCAGATACCTGTCCAGCAGTGTGTCCCGGCTGGCGCTTAGTTTTTCCAGCTCGCCTTTTAGCGATTCTTCTGCCGATTCATATTCAGACGAATCACCGACAGCCTGTTTCAGTATGCATAATGCCGCAGATAAAATATCATTCCCGGGTTTAACATATAATTTTTCTGCCAGCTCATACATCAGATGATCCATATCCTTTTCTTTGATATGGATATTATCGCAGCCGGAATCTTTGACATCCAGCTGTGGCTTTCGGCTGCCCTCTGGAGTCCTGTTATTTTTTGTTTTTCTTCCCCTCCGGACATATTCCCGGCAGTCCCAGTATACAGAAGCAGCGCCTTTCGCATTGACGCTGGTTCTTCTCCAGTATGTATTCTGACACAGGCCGCATACGATTTTGCCTGTAAGGGAATCCGCATTCTTTTTGCTTCCGGTCACTTTCACCTTAAAATCTCCACTCACAAAAGAGAGCGACCTTTGGTCCATCAGCCTGTTTGCCGTTTCCCACAGTTCCTCTGAAACAATCGCCGGAACGATATGTTCATGATAAATCCACTTCTCACGGCTGTTGCGTTCTGTTCTTTTCGTTTCAAAATTCCTATGCAGCACATTCATAACAGCCGTTCCTTTGTACAGCGGATTGCGGATAATTCTTCTGACTGTCTGCTCCGCAATTTTGCCCCCGTTACGGTTATAATACCCTTTTTCCTGAAGCATTTTTGCAATTGTGCGTGTACCGTAATTCAAGGACGCCATTTCATAAATAAACTGAATCATGCCGGATTCTTTTTCATTTACAGCTACCTGTTTATTCTTTTTATCATATCCCCAGGTTTTCGAAGTAATCACAATACTGCTGCCCGTTTCCTGGCGTTTCCGGTGCGCATTATTGATATTTTTACTCAGGCTCCGGCTGAAATCTTCTGCCAGAATTGCCTTGATTCCGGTAATCAGTGCGTCATCCGGTGAATAAAACTTTCTGTCCAGATAAAAATACAGCTTTTTGTCATTCTGCACAAGCCTGTCTATAAAGAAATACCATTCTTTCGTGTTCCGCATCAGCCTGTCCTGGGACTTTATTACAATAATATCAAATTTATCGGATTCCATATCCTGAAACAGACGGTTGTACTCGGATCTCTTTTTTGTCGTCGTCCCGGATTTTCCTTCGTCTATGTAAACGCTGTCTTTGATACAATTCGATTTTGCCTTGAACCTTTTGATTTTGGCATACTTTTTGATTTTGCCTCGTAGGGGGAGGGTTCAAACTCGAAAAAAGGCAATATGACAATGTAGAAATATTCATGTTTTTGTGGTATTATGTATTCAACAAATCAAACTCAAACAAACTGAATTTGAGAAATGCTTTGTGAATAGTAATTCAAGCGGAAAAGAGGTGTTTATCATCACTGTTGAGCAAATCAAAAATAAAATATACAATCAGTTAATGAAACAAGATGAACATATCATTTTAGAACATATGCCTGATGAATACTTTAATCTTTTTTGGAAAAGTATCTCCATATTACACGAAGGTGAAATTCTCACATCATCCAAAGTGTAGACAAGTTCTGCAATAAATTACAACTGCGTGGTTCATATAATAGAAACAAATGTTTTCAAGGTTTATCAGAAATGATATTCTGGCTCTATTCAGTTAGAATGAATTACGATTTTGAAATCGATAAACAATTACACACAAAGAGTGACAACAATAATTCAGATATTGATGTACAAATCTTAAAAGATGGATATCGTTTTAATATCGAAGTTAAAACTCCTAATCAAATAGAAAAGAAGGAGGAATCCGTTCTTAATATTACAATACCTTTTCGTGTCTTTGATAGGAAAGAAATGCAAGATGAAAAATTAGGAAAAGTAACCGATAATTTTGCTCAAAAAATAATTGATAATTCACAAGGAAAATAGACTGCATCTAAACAAAAATAGATGATAATAAAGTTATAGAATATTTAAAATCAGGACAAACAAAATTCACCTTTGAAGAAAAATCTATAAATGTATTAGCTTTGTCAGTTGCATCACATCAAATGAATGATTATTGGGGATATTTATGCAATCCATATACTGGAATCTTTACAGATCAATTTACAGGAAAATTTTTTGATAAAAATCATAATGAGATTAAACATTCTGATTTTGATAAAGTTGACGTTATTTATTTAACTAATATTGTTGAAGGACACCTACGATATCTCAAAGATTTCGATTCTTGGAAGTTAGAAAATTATAGTAATATATTTATTATTAATCCTTTCAGTCAACGAACAAGAAAATGTTCTGATGTTGAAGCATACAAAAAATTATTAGAGATACTTCCAAATGACACATTGAAATTTAATAGTGAATATGATAAAAGTAATCTGCAAATGGCAATATTTGGTTTACGAAACAACCCTATTTTTTGCTTAGAATATCTCCACAATAACTATCGCATATTATGGTAAATAACCATTTCACACATCTTTCTATCTTTACAAATTTCAATTTCCATTAAAAATCCCCTGTGGTATTAACCACAGGGGATTTATGTTCGGATTTCCGTCCCGTCCTTAAAGGTGAAACGGACATCTTCTTTATTAAAAACTATGACAAAATCAATCAAGCTGTACCAGAGGTTCTCATCAAACTCTGTGGCCACGCCATCCTGCCGCTCCAGTTCTGCAAGGAACCTTTCTATCTGTTCCTTTTTCGCCTGCTTTTCCGTGATAGCATTGCCAACCTCATCCAGCCGTGCTTTCGTCCGGTCAAACCGCTCTGCCATCCCATCGTACCTCGCCTGGTATTCCGTCTGGTCGAGTGCAACATGGGCGTTTTCACTTACGCACTGCTGTATCAACTATCATCCCGCGTACCTCCTAACTGGTGTGCTTATTATATACACACTGGCAGATTTTGAAAAGGGACTGGCTGGACCCTTATTTCAGCAAACGGGATAATTCAAGCCTTTTACCATTTTTCAACAACATTTGCGGATATTATGCGTGTATATACTACATCATTAGAAAAATATTGCTAATATTCTACATGCCCATGGGGATAACTTTTTTGTAATTTATCTAAATATATAGTCCACATAGACAAGCAGACTGTTCTGCACTTATGCATTCACAATGCAAGCCTTATATTTTTCGCTACATATTCCAGAAGCCCTGTCATGAACAGCGCCTGCTCCTCCGTGCTGTCCATCAGGATTTCCTGTATCCTGGCTGCACAGTTTCCTTTGACCGTATCTTCCCCACCCCCGGCAATCACATCCTCTCCCAGTATCCTTATAATCTTCTGGTATGTATCAATACCGGGCCGTCTTGATCCCGTCTCAACCTTTTTCAGATGCGACTCACTGATCCCCGCTGCCTCTGCCAGTTCAGGCCGTGTCATGCCTTTTTTCTCACGCATCATCCGTATTGTCAGACCCAGTTCCGTGCCATTCTGGTTCATTTCTTATGTACCTCCTGTTTTTCCTGTTCTTTCATTTACATCTGTATCATATCTGCTATCCGAACTTCTTTTATACAGACCTGCTGATATGATGATACAAATTGCAATACACCTTCATGATATGGCACGGGATAAACGGATCCATTCAGTCCGGACGTCTGGCGTCATTTCCAGTTTATTTTAAGCGATGGACGGCGCTTAGCCAGTAGATTGCCTTACAAAAAAAGCATCCGGGTCTTTCAGCCCGAATGCTCAAAATCGTCTTATCTCTTACAAATTCCGGTCCGCTTTCCAAGCGGCATCTGTCTTTAAACGCAGAGCTTTGTGCCCTGACCATCCATATCAATTATGTTCAAAGCTGCATATCCTAAAAAGACCCCTTTCAAAAATGTCCTGTCCCGATGCCCCGTGCCACCAATATGCTGTAAATATTTTCCATTAAATTTTTTACAACCCGCTTTATGATTCATTCCAAAACCACAAAAGCCCATTATATGTGTACTCAGAAGACGCAGCAGAATCATGGGTATACCCTTCTTTCAGCCTCAGCGTCAGATTTCCCTGCATTTCGTTATCTGCATACCGAAAGCTTTCCTGTCTGCGCATGGAATCAATCTGGCTCTGAAAAGCAGGATATGCAAAGTCATCCGTGCCAGATACCGCATAGATAAAAAAGTCATCCCAGGAATAGCCTGAATTTTTTACAATATCATCCAGATACTTCCCGTCTGATGTCAGCGCCCCGCTCATAGGCAGAAAATACCTGAAATAATCCAGGCAGTATTCAAATGTGCGCCAGGTTGCGACAGAACCCATGGAAAATCCGCCAAACGCCCGGTGGTCCCTGGAATCACGAAGGCCATTTTCCGTCACATTTTCCGCATAGGTGGAATACCTGCTTTCCACAGCAGGGATCAGGTCGTTGACCAGCTCGTTGTGGTAATTCTTCGTAAGCGTCAGCGCAAGGCTGTAATCGCCGCTGTCGGAGCTGCTCTCATTATTATAGGTCGGCATGACCAGGATCAGCGGCTTGATCACCCCGTCTTCAATTGCATGGTCAATGGCGTTTTTTAATGCTGTCGGACTGCTTTCCGTCCCCATCGTTGTTGTCTGATTGCTCCAGCCGCCATGCATCTGATAAAACACATTGTATTTTTTCGTTTCCCTATATCCGTAAGGCAGATAAACATAAGCTGTCTTTTTCAATTTCTTTTCCCTGCGTTCATAGCTTCTGGATTCATAGGTATCATATTCAAGCTTCACCATCCGCCCGGCCTGTCCCGCGGCAGTTTTATAGTTGTCCGGTATAGCAGACAGATCTTTTGGAATATCCTTTGTATTTTTTGCAGATGCCTGTGATGCTGCCGGTTTTTCTTTCATATGGCCCTCCCAGAAACTTACGGCACGGTCCAGCCATCCGGCTGCCGCCGTTCCTGTTCCAAGCCCGAAGCCATGCGAAAGGCCGTCAAAAACCTCAATCTCTGCATCCGTCCCCTGTGCCCGGATTTTGTCGATGCGCTCCTGCATTGTCCGGTAATCCGCAATCCCGTCGTTTGTCCCCACACATGCATAGGTAGGCGGCTCATTCCTGCCCATAGCGGAATAAGCGGTATACTGCGTAACAACGGCTGCCGGCTGCGGCAGTTTTTTCCCGCCATACGCTGCCGGCCCGGACGCCCCTAAAGCCGCTGCCATCCTCGCCCCTGCGGAACCGCCCCACAGTGAATAATCCGATGTATCAACCGAAAGCTCCTGCGCCCGGTCAAAAATAACGGTTATGGCCCTTGCCAGATCCTCACAGGCTGCCTGCTGGCCGCCGCTGCGGTAAATAAGCGCAAATGCATTGTATCCCTTTTTGCTCAGTTCAAGCGCAGCCGGAAAGCTGTCATGCATCGCTCCCACATAGGCAAATCCCCCGCCGGCATTCAATACGGCAAACTTCTGCCCCGGCGTGCCACGGAAGAAGAACAGCCCTGTATTTTCCTTATCCGGATCTGCTTTCTTCTCTTCATCCGTATAAATATCATAAAAAACAGTCTGACCGGCTGCTGCACGCGTCAGAAGCGTATTGACAACCTCTACGGTGGCAGAAGGGTCTACATGATGATACCATGTCAGAATATCCCCGACCCGCCCAAGCGTCAGGCTGCTGCTGATGGTGCGGTCAGCTGGAAACAGCAGCCTTCCATACCCTTCCAGCAGCGGATGCTTCATTACATCGCGTACCAGGGTACTTTCGTTTACATATTCTGTGATTTTCTCCGGAGTCTCCAGATCATCCGGTTTTGTTTCCTTTCCCGTTTCATCCGCGCCTGTCTGGCTGTTTCCACGGTTCCTGACCAGAATTTTCACAAACGAAGATATCTTTTTGTACTTCTTTCCTGAAACGGTAAAAGTGACCCTCGCATTTCCATTTTTCAATGCCCGGATCTTCCCGCTTTTACTTACGGAAACCACTTCCGGGGCAGATGAACGGAAAGACAGGAAGCCAGCCGCCTTCTTTGGACGTGTATGTACGTGCAGCTTTACCGTATCGCCCGCAGACATTTTATATGTCTTTTTTGTCACATCATGGTTTCCGATCACAGCCCGTATTTTTGTTACGCTGTTTTTTTCTGACGCGCCTGCATGCAGGGCATTTACTGCAAACAGCATCATTACTGCGATCAAAAGTAAACATACCCGGCGATATTTTTTTGCTTTTATTTTCATCCCTATTCAGCCCTTTCCTTCACCCACTCCCTTACTCTGCTGTCACTGTCTGTTACATCTGTCCGATAAATCGCCAGCCCCTTATATACATTAGCTTCCGGCTCAAGTTCCTCGATTTTTCCAGCTGTACCGGACAGTCCGCTTCCTCCGTTCGTGGAAAATGGAAAGATGTTTTTCCCTTTTAGATCATAACTGTCGAAAAAAGTATACATGATCTGCGGCATATCGGAGAACCAGATTGGATAGCCCACATAAATGTCATCATACTTTGAAATATCATCTATCCGGCCTTTTATCTTTGGACGCGCGTTCTTTTCCTGCTCTTCCTCAGCCTTGCGCACCAGGATATCATAGGTATCCGCATATGCAGTTTCTGGCACGATCTCATATATATCTGCATTGGTTTCTTTACGGATCAGTTCAGCGATATATTCCGTGTTGCCCTTATATGTCTGGCCCCTGGATGTCCGGCTTGCAGATGAAATGCCGTCCACCTGCCCGCTTCTTTCCGCCACTGGCGTACTGAAATAAACAACCAGCGATGTTCTGCTTTCTGCGTTCCCAACGTTTCCTGCGTTTTTCTTTTTAATTGTTATCTTACAGGAAAACGTTCTTGTCCTTTTCTTTCCACCACTTACATAAGTTAATTTTGCCTGAATGGACGCCTTCCCCTGTTTTTTTGCCGTGACAACCCCTCTTTTCGATACCACAGCCCTTGCTTTTGAAGAAGAAGACCAGGCAACTTTTCCATTCTTAGGCATATTTCTCACCACAAGCTGATATTTCTCACCAGCTTCCATTGTTACCGCCGTGCTGTTCAGCCGGGGCTTTCCTGTGGCTTTCGCCATCAGATCCCTGCCATTTATAAGGCAGATCATCATACATAATACAATTAAAACACTCCCAATCCTTTTTTTCATTATCCAACTCCTCTTGTTTTCTTATCTTTATCCCTATTTCTTAAATTTGATTCTTACTGTCTGGTATTCAGGCAACCTTTCATTATTGGTAACTATTCAGAACCCCTGATAGAGTCCATGTGACTTTTTGTGAAAAACAGAGA